>NZ_JBYTAE010000072.1:0-35344 GCF_058787875.1 Hydrogenophaga sp. FW305-3-2-15-A-LB1
GAACCCACCACCCCCTCCCTGCCGCATGCGCCCCTGCCCGCCTACTACCGCGACGAGGCCGACCATGCGCGCTACGTGCGCCGCATCTTCGACGAGACCGCCGTCGACTACGACCGCATCGAGCGCGCCATGGCGTTCGGCTCGGGTGGCTGGTACCGGCGCGAGGCGCTGGTGCGGGCAGGCCTGGCCGCCGGCGACAAGGTCGTCGACGTGGGCATCGGCACGGGGCTGCTGGCGCGCCAGGCCTGTGACTTGATCGGCGAGCACGGCCGCCTGATCGGCGTGGACCCGAGCCCAGGCATGCTGGCCCAGGTGGACCTGCCGGGCGTGGAGCTGCGCGCCGGCCGGGCGGAAGAGCTGCCCTGCGCCACGGGCGAAGCCGACTTCCTGAGCTTCGGCTATGCCTTCCGGCATGTGTCGGACGTGGACGCCGCACTGCGCGAATTCCACCGCGTGCTGCGGCCCGGCGGCCGGCTGCTGATCCTGGAAATCAGCCAACCTTCGAGCCGCCTTTCGCGCACCCTGGTGAAGTTCTACATGCGCCGCATCGTGCCCACCCTGGCGCGCTTCGTGGCCCGCGAGCGCGGCAGCGCGGAGCTGTGGCGCTACTACTGGGACACCATTGAAACCTGCATTCCGCCCGCGCAGATTCTGCAGGCCATGGAGCGCGCGGGCTTCCAGCAGGTGCAGCGCCACACCGAGCTCGGCGTGTTCTCGGAGTACACCGCCGTGCGGCCCTGAGAGGGGCTCAGTCAGTCGGCCTTCATGATCGTCTCGCCGCGCAGGGCCCCCATGTCGCGGATGTTGAAGCGGTGCCGCTTCCAGCCCGCGTAGGTGCGGCGCCAGTTCGCCACCGAGACCACGTAGTAGATCAGCTTGAACATCACCAGCGACATCCGATAGGCCGGGCCGTGGTGGATGTCCGCCGCCAGCAGCGACATGAGACCCTGCTTCACCTTGAACCGGTTGTTCGGGTGCATGAACATGTCGCGGATGGTGGGGTTGGTGACGCGGTAGATGAACCACGAGTAATCGCGCGGGCCGATGCGCACGCGCTTCTCGTACGCGGCGCGCGCCGCGGGCAGGCGCTGCGGTTGATCCAGCGCCGTGGCGACGAACTGCGCGCCGTCGAAGCCGCTCTGCATCGCCAGAAACACGCCCGAGGAGAACATCGGGTCGATGAACGTGAACGCATCGCCCACCATCAGGTAGCGGTCGCCCGTGGCGTGCGTGCTGGAGTAGGCGAAGTTGCCCGTGGCATGCACCTGGTCGTCCACCAGCGTCGCGTCCTTCAGGCGATCGTGCAGCTCCGGGCAGAGGGCGATCGTCTCGAAGAAATAGTCCTTCAGCGGCTTGTCGCGCGCTTTCAGGTAGTAGGCCCAGCACACCGCGCCCACGCTCGTGGTGCCGTCAGCCAGCGGGATGAACCAGAACCAGCCGTGCTCGAACCAGCAGATGCTGATGTTGCCTTCGCGCTTGCCTTCCAGGCGCCGCGCGCCTCGGAAATGGCCGAACAGCGCCGTGCTGTTGTGGTCCTTGTTCTTCTGCTTGCACCTGAACTTGTTCGCCAGCAGGGTGTCGCGGCCCGTGGCGTCCACCACGAAGCGGGCGCGCCAGCGGCGCGTTTCACCGCTGTCGAGCACCGCCTCGGCACTGGCGCCGTCGTCGTCGAAAGCCACCTCGGTGACCTTCGCGCCTTCGAGCGCCTCGGCGCCCACCTTGGCCGCATGGCGAAACAACAGCTCGTCCATCTCGGAACGGCGCACCTGCCAGGCCGATGCCATCGACGGATCCCAACCCTCGGCGAAATCGACATAGCTGCAGTAGTCCAGATCGGGCGGCACGAACTCGATGCCGAACTTCGGCATGCCGATTTTCTCGATCTGGTCCCGCACACCGAGCTTGTCGAACAAAGCCACGTTGCCAGGCAACAGCGACTCGCCGATGTGGAAGCGGGGATGGTGCTCCTTCTCCAGCAACACCACCTTGCGGCCTTCGCGCGCGAGCAGGGCGGCGATGGTGGAGCCGGCGGGGCCGCCGCCGATCACTAGGACGTCGCAGTTGTCTTCGGGGTGCATGGTGGTCTCCTGAACGTGGTGCAGTCTGGCAAGACTTGAAAAATACCACGTTGAAAAGTTGCCCCGAAGGTCGCTTCAGACTGGCTGCGGTCGTTCAGCGTTTGAGCTTGGCCCGTTGCATTGCTGCGGGTTCCGTCATTCGCAACTAGCACATTTGCGTACGTGCCTTTCTGGTAGACACTGCGCAATCCCGTCGTCGAGCACCGTGTCAAACTGCTCCCCAACCTTCACTTCTAACTGGCTCAGGACGTCAAGAGGGGCTTCAAACGTGCCCCCAACGGCATAGCGCCTGGGCACCTCAGCTTGAACGGTAGACCCGCGCGCATGCAACCTCGCTATCTCGTTGTCGATCAGAATTTCTTGCGAGCCGACGAACTCCGGTCTCAGCTTGCCTCAGACCCTAATCTGTGCATTGTTCTTCCCGATCTCGCGTTTCTTGAGATCACCAAGAACGAGCGCTGGGAATTGACTCTTCGTCTCTCGCTTGCAGTGCTTGCCGACTATCGTCAGCGCGTATTCGTGGGTCGATCGGTAAGCGAGTCGCTAAGGTATGAGCTTTACCATGGAAAACCGGTCACCGGGCACATGATGTACCGGGATGCAACGCGCTTCGTCAGAGAAATTCTTGCCTCCGTCGAGAGCGGAACGGAGGGGGAAGGTATCGCGCGAATTCGCAGCAACCCGGACAACCACTTGCAGGAGCTTCAGCGCGACTATCTGAATCACAGCGCTAACAAGCTACATGCCTCGGAACTCGTAGATGCAACCAAGTTGGTTGCATCATCCGCGTTCGCTGAAAGTGTGCGCAGCAATCGCGCGTCTCGCGAGGAGCGGTTGGAGTTCCTTACGAAGCAGGCTCCATCCATTCTGCTTGGCGTCCTGATAGACAACGGTTTCAGTCGGGAACGGGCGAGCAGTCTTGCGCGGAAGAAGCCTATGCTGCTTCGGTACTTCTACCTCAAGATGTGGGCCTCCATCGATTGGTTGGAAATGGGCCGACTCGAGGGCCTGGGTGAAAAGAGGGTTACGAACGATCTTCTTGACCACGAATACGTCCTGACTGCAACCTTCTTCAACGGTGTGCTCAGCAAGGAGCGCAAAGTCAATGATGCCTATCATGACCTCATGCAGCTGTTGTCGGGGCGGGTCTAACGCCTCCGTCGAGCGGAACGACTGCTTCAACGCTTTCGCAAAGATCGCGCTTGGCTAGCCGCAGTCAAGCACAGCGAGATGACGGCCGCCGCTCTCGCTGCGGATCATTCACCCAGGCTGAGCCGCTGAAGATCAAAGTTCGAAATCGGCACGCTCATCCCCCCGCTCAACACGCCTGGGCTGCTTCAGGGGTGCCCGATAATGGCCGTGTAACAAGGGCAAAGCCCGTGCCGCACACCATTCCGATTCGAGCCCAGGGAGACCGATGGACAAGAAGAATCTCTCCGAGAGCGACATCTGCGACAAGTTCATCCGCCCGGCCATGGAGACTGCTGGCTGGGACGGCATGGACCAGATCTACCGTGAGTTCCCCCTTCGGGCGGGCCGCGTGGTCGTTCGCGGCCAGAAGGCGTATCGGGACAAGGCCACGGTGCTGCGTGCCGATTACGCGCTGTTTTACAAGCTCAACATCCCGCTGGCTGTGGTCGAGGCAAAAGACAACAGCTACGCCGTGGGCGCAGGCATGGCGCAAGCCATCAACTATGCGGACCTGCTGGGCGTGCCCTTCAGCTTCTCGTCCAATGGCGATGGATTTGTTTTCCGTGACGCCACCCTGACCACCGGCGTGCTGGAGCAGACCATTTCGCTGGCAGAGTTCCCCAGCCCGGCTGAACTCTGGCGGCGCTATTGCACCTGGAAGGGCTGGTCACCAGAGGTCGAGCGGATTGCCGGGTTCGACTATTCCCCCAGCAAAACCCCGCGCTATTACCAGCTCAACGCCATCAACCGCACGGTCGAAGCCATCGCCGGTGGGCAGAACCGTGTGCTGTTGGTCATGGCTACAGGAACTGGCAAGACCTACACCGCCTTCCAGATCATCTGGCGCCTATGGAAGAGCGGCGCCAAGAAGCGCATCCTGTTCTTGGCCGATCGCAATATCCTGATCGACCAGACCATGGTCAACGACTTCCGCCCCTTCAAGGGTGCCATGGCCAAGCTCAGCCCAAACGCCAAAGGTGTGGAGCGCATTGATGCTCAAGGCAGCGTCACTGTCGATGCTGTGGAGCTGGCGGTTAACAAGTCGACCAAGCAGGTCGACAAGAGCTACGAGATTTACCTCTCGCTCTACCAGGCCGTCACCGGCACGGAAGAGGAAAGCAACATCTACAAGCAGTTCTCACCCGACTTCTTCGATCTCATCGTGGTGGATGAGTGCCACCGGGGCAGTGCCGCCGAAGACTCGGCATGGCGCGACATCCTCACCTACTTCAGCAGCGCTACCCAGATCGGCCTGACCGCAACGCCCAAGGAAACCGACACCGCGTCCAACATCCACTACTTCGGCGAACCGGTCTACACCTACAGCCTCAAGCAAGGCATAGAGGACGGCTACCTCGCGCCCTACAAAGTCATCCGCGTCGACCTGGACCGCGACACCTTCGGCTGGCGCCCCACCGAGGGCATGATGGACAAGGCCGGCAACCTGATTGAAGACCGGGTCTATACCGGTGCCGATATGAACCGCAAGCTCGTGCTGGAAAAGCGCGACGAAGCTGTGGCCGCCAAGATCACCGAATACCTCAAGGCCACCGACCGCAACGCCAAGACCATCGTCTTCTGCGAAGACATCGACCACGCTGCTCGCATGCGCCAGGCCTTGGCCAATGCCAACGCCGACATCTGCGCCACCCAACCCAGATACGTGGTGCAGATCACCGGCGACAACCTGGAAGGCAAGCGCGAGCTCGACAATTTCATCGATCCTGAGAAGCCCTACCCGGTGATTGCCACCACCTCCAAGCTCATGAGCACCGGGGTGGACGCCCAGACCTGCAAGCTCATCGTGCTGGACCAGAACATCAAGTCGATGACGCTGTTCAAGCAGATCATCGGTCGCGGCACCCGCCTGCGCGAAGACCTGGGCAAGAGCTGGTTCACCATCATGGACTTCAAGCGCGCCACCGAGCTCTTCGCCGACCCCGCGTTTGACGGCGACCCGGTGCAGATCTACGAGCCCGGCCAAGGCGACCCCATCGAACCACCTGCGGTCGATGACCCGGGTGTGCCACAGCCTCCGGGCGATGGACTGCCACCTCTGGGGCCGATCATCGATGGCCCCGGCGAAGGCGGCAACACAGAGCCCAAGAAGTACATCGTCGGTGGCATGGTCACCGTCTCGGTCGCCCGTGAGCGCGTGCAGTACCTCAATGCCGACGGGAAACTGATCACCGAGAGCTTGCGCGACTACACCCGCATCAACCTCACCCGCCAATACGACTCGCTCGACAAGTTCCTACAAGCCTGGAACGACGCCGAGCGCAAAGCCGCTCTTATCGAAGAACTGGAGCGCCAGGGCGTGCTGATCGAAGCGCTGGCCGATGAGATCGCCCACACTGGTCTGAAAGACCTCGACCCCTTCGACCTGCTGCTGCACGTGGCCTACAACATGCCACCGCTCACCCGGCGCGAGCGTGCCAGCCGCGTGAAAAAGCGCAACGTCTTCACCCAGTACGGCCCCATGGCTCGCCAGGTGATCGATGCACTGCTCGACAAATACGCCGACGAAGGCATCACCACGCTGGAAGCCAACAACGTGCTCAGCCTGCCCCCGGTCAACCAGCTGGGCCTGCCGGTGGAGCTGATCCGCAGCTTCGGTGGCCGTTCCCAATACCTTGAAGCCCTGAACACATTGGAACGCGAGCTGTATTCGCCCGCAGTGCCCTGATTCCCTGACTCCCCGAACGCATGTCCAACCTCTCTCCTGTCATCAAATCTATCCAAGACATCATGCGCCAGGACTCTGGCGTGGATGGCGACGCCCAGCGCATCTCGCAACTCACTTGGCTGCTGTTCCTTAAGGTCTTTGACGCGCTCGAAGAAGAACTGGAACTCACCCGCGACGCCTACAAGAGCCCGATTCCCGAGAGCATGCGTTGGCGGAACTGGGCTGCCAACCCAGAGGGCATGACAGGCGACGACCTGCAAGACTTCGTCAACACAGAGCTGTTCGTCACCCTCAAGAACCTGC
Organism: Hydrogenophaga sp. FW305-3-2-15-A-LB1; assembly: GCF_058787875.1. Classification (NCBI taxonomy): domain Bacteria; kingdom Pseudomonadati; phylum Pseudomonadota; class Betaproteobacteria; order Burkholderiales; family Comamonadaceae; genus Hydrogenophaga; species Hydrogenophaga sp. FW305-3-2-15-A-LB1. The sequence goes on from NZ_JBYTAE010000072.1 coordinate 6,259, forward strand.
CGGCCGATCCGGTGCGCAACCCGCGCGGCTACGTGGTGCGTGGCGTGTTTGAAGACGCCTACAACTACATGAAGAGTGGTCACCTGCTGCGTCAGGTGGTCAACAAGCTCAACACCATCGACTTCAACCGCCAGAGTGAGCGGCACCAGTTCAACGATCTCTACGAAAAGATCCTCAAGGACTTGCAGAGCGCCGGGAATGCGGGGGAGTTCTATACGCCGCGCGCAGTCACGCAGTTTATGGTGGACATGGTCAACCCTCAGCTCGGGGAGGAGGTGCTTGATCCCGCGACCGGTACCGGCGGCTTCCTCGTCTGCGCCATCGAACACCTGCGCCAGCAGGTCAAGACCACCGAAGACGAAGCGCGGCTTCAGCAGAGCATTCGCGGCGTCGAGAAAAAGCAGCTGCCCCATATGCTGTGCGTCACCAACCTCATGCTGCACGGCATCGAGGTGCCCAGCAACATCCGCCATGACAACACGCTCGCCCGCCCACTGCGAGAAGTCACCCAGGCTGACCGGGTGGACGTGGTGCTGACCAACCCGCCCTTCGGTGGCATTGAAGAGCCGGGTATTGAGCACGGCTTCCCCGCCGATGTGCGCACCAAGGAAACGGCTGACCTCTTCCTGGTGCTCATCAAGCACATCCTCAAAGCCAAGGGCCGCGCTGCGCTGGTGTTGCCCGACGGCACGCTGTTTGGCGAGGGTGTCAAGACTCGCATCAAGGAACAGCTGCTGACCGAGTGCAACTTGCACACCATCGTGCGCCTGCCCAACGGCGTGTTCGCGCCCTACACCGGCATCAAGACCAATCTGCTGTTCTTCACCAAAGGCCAGCCCACGCAACACATCTGGTACTACGAACACCCCTACCCCGAGGGCGTGAAGAGCTACAACAAGACCAAGCCCATCCGCATCGAAGAGTTCGACGCCGAGAAGGCCTGGTGGGGCAGCGAGGTTGGCGGCTTCGCCGCCCGGGAGGAAAACGAGCGTGCCTGGAAGGTGAGCATCGACCAGATCAAAGCCGCCAATTACAACCTTGACCAGAAGAACCCTCACGCGGCCGACGTGGTGAGCCACGACCCCGAAGTGCTGCTGGCCGACTACGCCAGGTTGCAAAGCGAAGCGCAGGTCCTGCGCGATGAGCTCAAGGCCATCTTGGCGGAATCGCTCATTGGAGCCCGCGGATGAGCGCTCTGCTGGGAGCTCGCGAACCCGTCGCGAAATACTTGAGCACCTTGCCGCCGCCCCTGGTGCAGCACTTTGACCTGTTGGGAAAAGCCCCAGGTGGCGTGACCAAGCTGCGCGAGCTGATCTTGACGCTGGCGGTACAGGGCAAGCTGGTGCCGCAAGACCCAAGCGATGCACCAGCGACTGAGCTGCTGAAGGACATTCAAGCTGAGAAAGATCAGCTTATCGCTGCGAAGATGGTGCAGCGCGAAAGGGAAGAACCCACGTTAGCTGAAGACGCGCTGCCGTTCAAATTGCCCGTCTCGTGGAGCTGGGCTGCCTTGGGCGCGGTCATCGACATTGTTCGCGGCATTACCTTCCCAGCGACTCACAAAACGAAAGATCCTGCGCCCGGCCGGATAGCCTGCCTTCGCACCTCGAATGTCCAACAGACCATCGAGTGGGATGACCTGCTTTTTGTTGAACGCTCATTCATGGGCCATGAATACCAACTCATTCGACATCACGATATCGTGATGTCCATGGCGAACAGCCGTGAGTTGGTCGGAAAAGTAGCTCTGATCGACCATATTCCTCATCCAGAAGCTACGTTTGGTGGATTTCTTGGCGTCTTACGCCCACGCAAGATTGACCCTCGGTATGCAATGGCTGTGCTGCGCACCCCCTACGCTCGTGCGATGCTGATCGACAGCTCAAGCCAAACGACAAACATTGCCAACGTTTCGTTGGCAAAGCTGCGACCGCTGCCCTTCCCTTTGCCTCCCGCCGACGAACAATCCCGTATCACTATCCGCATCGAAGAACTCATGCGCCTCTGCGACGCCCTCGAAGCCAAGGGCCAGCTCGAAGCCGCGCAACACGCACAGCTCGTGCAAACCCTGCTGGGCGCGCTGACCGCCTGCAACTCACCCGAAGAACTGGCCGACAACTGGCAACGCGTCGCCACCCACTTCAACCTCCTGCTTGACCGCCGCGAAGCCATCGACGCCCTGGAGCAAACCATCCTGCAACTGGCCGTGCGCGGCCTGCTCGTGCCCCAGGACCCGAACGACGAGTCGGCCAGTGTGTTGCTGCAGAGAATTCGCGCAGAGAAGGATGGACTGATCGCGGAAGGCAAGATCAAGCGGGACAAACCTTTGCCTACCGTTGACGAGTTTCCATTCGCCCTTCCATCTGGATGGATTTGGACGCGTCTTGGTGTGGTAGGCGAGTCATTCACCTATGGCTCTTCTCAAAAAGCCAGCGACGATTCGAGTGGAGTTCCCATTCTCAGGATGGGCAACATTCAAGGTGGCAAGGTAGTGATGGGCAACTTGAAGTATTTGAAGGATCTTCAAGATGAATTGCCGTCGTTGTTACTTGAGAAGGGGGACGTGCTTTTCAACCGCACCAACAGCTATGAACTCGTTGGTAAAACTGGAATTTTTCCCGGCTACAACCGCTCCGTCACCTTTGCCTCTTACTTGATTCGGATTCGTCTCATGGAGCGATTTTGTTCACCGGAGTATGCAAATCTCTACATGAACACAAGCGACTGCCGAAGTAACGAAATTGAGCCCGATCTGACGCAACAAACTGGGCAGGCAAACTACAACGGAACGAAACTTAAAAATATCCGGTTTCCCTTACCACCGAGAGAAGAACAATCCCGCATCGTCGCCCGCGTCGAATCCCTGCGCCGCCTGTGCAATGACCTGCGTCAGCGCCTCGCCGCCCGTCAGATCACGCAGTCCCACCTGGCCGATGCCCTGATCGACGAGGTGGCCTGAGCATGTCGTTCGTCGGCGAAGCCACCGGAGTGTTCGGTCTGCTGGGTAAAGCGTGGAGCCTGCTGCGCGACCGCCTGGACCCAGCCCGCGCACAGGCCAAACGCCTCATCGACACCTTCGAGGCCTACGGCATCGCCCGCCAGCAGATCCCGCGCCTTCTTCCAACGGAGTTGAAGCTGCCGAATGCTGCGTTCTCTGCGCCGGACAAGCTGAAAGACAAGCTCACGCACGAGCTGCTGGACTGGGCCGCGAACTACCTGGCCATCCGGCGCTCGTGGCTCGACAACGTCGACGAGCAGCCTCACCTGCTGGAAGACCACTACAAGGCGCCCGCTGGCTACCGGGACTGGCTCGCGCACCGTCTTGAAGTTGCGCCCCATGTCACCCGCTACCTCGCTGTATGGAAGCCGCTGGGCCAGGACATTCCACAGGGCCATGGACCGCTGTGCCTGATCTACGAGGAAACCACCGACGGCCTCGATGAGACTGAGTTCACCCGGTACTGGCTGTTGTCCGACCACTGGAGCCTCGACCACGCGCCCTGCCTCGAGAACCTGCTCGCCGTGATCGCGGTCGCCCGTTCACTGGGGATCTGGGTTTTGGGCAGCGATGTACCGATGGCGCAGCTTCAGCAGTTGGAGGCCGGCAAGAAGCTCATTCCCGAGGTAGCAAGACGCCGCCAGGGCAAATGGCATCCGGAGGACTTGATCGAACCCTTGCCCGGAAAAGACGCTGAATGGCGCCAAGCACTCTGGGCGGGTGCTCAGGGTTACCTGAGTCGGGAAGGACTACAGCCTCAGTAGGCAAGCCTTGCGGATTGAGCTGCACAGCAGCCTGGACCTTGGCGGCCACACCATGCCATCAATCCACTAGCTCGGACAACACGTGTTGGCTTTGTCGAACGGCCTCGTTTGAGCAGGCGACTCAAGCCGCCGCGTCGGAAGCTGAAGGCAGCAACCGCTGCATCGCGGCTATTGATCTACGTTGGGCGCGATTCCCTAAGGGGGCTCGCGCGGCCCGTTCACTCTTAATAAGCAGGGCCCGTCACGCTATCAAGCCTGTTGCAGCTTGCCGCAGCGTCAAGCAACCTTGCCGCAAGCGCTCTCGCCTGCGCAGGGCTGAGGCTCCATTCCAGTTCGAAGGGGACTTCGCGTGCCTGCAGCAGCACCACGGCGGGCACATCCGGTTCCGCCGTGCGGCTCGCGGCCACGCTCAGGCCTGCCATCGTGCGCTGCTGAATCGAGAGTGACATGCGCTGCGCGGGCACGGTGCAGCGCATGAGGTAGACCGGCTCGGGCAATGGGATCTGGCGGAGTTTCATGGGGCCGTCCCCGTGTCGTTCATGCCCAGCTCACGCAGCACCGCGAGGCGGCACACGCTGGCCATGGAGCGGTGTTCGCGCTCGGCCCGTTCTTTCACACGTTCCAGTTCGGCCGGCGTGAGCCGCAGGGCGATGGGGCGCGAGCTGTTGACGCCGTTGGGCACGCGCTTGCGTGTCGAAGAGTCAGCTGATCGGGTCATGGCGAAGTAGCTCCTTCCCTGGGCTAGCATTGAGTAACGGAAAAATACACAACCAAGCGGAAAAATGCGATCAAACGATCCATTGTAAGCTATTTGAGCGATTTAATGAATACTTTTGGTTCACGTTTTCGCGAAGAGCGACGCCGGCTCGGCCTGCTTCAGCAGGAGATCGCAGATGCCACTGGGCTCTCGATGCGCGCGATAGGGACCTACGAGAGAGGGGTGCGCAGTCCGGATGCCGAGGTGCTGATGCGTTTGATCGATCTGGGCATGGACGTGTACTACGTGCTGACGGGCGAGCGCGTCGGCACCAGGCTGGACCTGGACCCAATGCAGCGCTCGCTGCTGGACGACTTCGAGCGATGCACCCCGGAGGCGCAGCTCGAGTTGGTGAAGCACGCCGCGCTGATGGCCAAGGGCGTGGCACCAACGGCTTCGAGCGCGCCAGCCCGAAAACCGCGGGCAAAGGCCACCGCCCCCGCCAAACAAAAAAAGAAGATCGACTAGTCAGGCCAGCCTGAAGATCCGTCCATGGCCTTCTCGCTGATCTGCAACGGTTCGCCCCTGCCGCATGAAGAGCCGCACAACGCGGCGGTGCCGTGGTGGAGTTTCACGAAGACGGTGCTGTCAGCCGCGTCGTTGACCCTGGTGCGTGACGGCCTGGTCGGCCTCGACGATGCGGTGCCCGAAGGCCCGTTCACGCTGCGCCATCTTCTAAGGCACGAGGCCGGGCTGGCGGACTATGGCGAGCTGCCCGAGTACCACGCCGCCGTGGCGCGCCATGAGGCGCCCTGGCCGGCGGGTGAGATGCTGCAGCGCCTGGATGCCAGCCGTCTGCGGTATGAGCCCGGAACCGGTTGGTGGTACTCGAATGTGGGTTATCTGTATGTCGCGCGGCTCATCGAGCGCGTGACCGGCCTCGCGCTGCAAGACGCGCTGGTGCAGCGGGCGCTGGCACCGCTGGGTGTGGCGGGTGCTCTTCTCGCGACAACCCCGGCGGATGTGGCGGGCCTGGCCTACCACCCGGGCTGGGTCTATCACGGCCTGCTGGTGGGCCCGCTGTCGGGCGCGGCGCGGTTCCTGGACGGTCTGCTGGCCGGGCAGCTGCTGCCCGATGCGCTGTTGCGCGAGATGCAGACGGCGCGCCACCTTGGCGGGGCCATCCCCGGGCGGCCGTGGACGTCGGCGGGTTATGGCCTGGGGCTGATGCAGGGCACCGTGGACGCGGGACTCACGGTGGCCGGGCACACCGGCGTCGGGCCGGGCAGTGTGGTGGCGGTCTACCGCTGCGCCCAGGGCGCGGGCTCGGCGACCTGCGCGGTGTTTCATGCGGGGGCCGACGAAGGCCGCGCGGAGAGAGACGTGGTCGATCGTCTCTCGCGGTGCTTGGCGCGCTGAGGCCGGCCGGGCGGCGCCCGAGGGTCTCGGTTACCGAGCCAACACCGTCCCCCGGCACTCCCCGAACCCGATGCGCCGGAACCCCGCGCGCTCGCAGTGCGCGCGCAGCACGATGGTGTCTCCGTCCGCGAGAAAGCCCAGGGTCTCGCCGTTGGCGAGCGTCAAGGGGCGCTGGCCGCCTTGCGTGAGCTCGAGCAGTGAGCCGCCCTGTTCGGGCGCGGGGCCCGAGAGCGTGCCGCTGCCCAGCAGGTCGCCGGCCCGCAGGTCGCAGCCGTTGACGGTGTGGTGGGTCACCAGCTGCGCGGCGGTCCAGTAGGCGTCGGTGAAGTTGGACCGGCTGAGCCGCTCGGCCGCATGGCCGGCTGCGCGCATGGCGGCGGTCTGCACCCAGGCTTCCAGCGCGATGTCGATCGCGCCTTGTTCGCGGTTGCTGGCCGAGTCCAGGTAGGGCAGCGGTGCCGGGTCGCCGTCGGGCCGGGTGAAGGCCTGGCGGTAGGGCGCGAGCGCTTCCAGGGTGACGATCCAGGGCGAGAGCGTGCTGGCGAAGTTCTTCGAGAGGAAGGGGCCCAGGGGCTGGTATTCCCAGGCCTGGATGTCGCGCGCGCTCCAGTCGTTGAGCAGCACGATGCCGAAGAGGTGGTCTTCGGCGTTGTCGATGGCGATGGGTTCGCCCTGTTGGCTGGGCTGGCCGATGACCAGGCCGAGTTCGAGTTCGTGGTCGAGCCGCTTCGTGGGTTGCAGCGTGGGCGCGGCCCCGTTGCCGGGGCTCAGCTGGCCCATGGGGCGCTTGAATTCATCGGGGCTCACGCGCAGCGTGGAGGCGCGGCCGTGGTAGCCGATGGGCACCCACTTGTAGTTGGGCAGCAGGGGGTTGTCGGGCCGGAACAGCTTGCCGACCGTGGTGGCGTGGTGGATGCCGGTGTAGAAGTCGGTGTAGTCGCCGACGTCGAAGGGCATGCCCATGCGCACGCTGGCTTGCGGGTGCAGCGCGGCCTTGAAGGTGGCTTCTTTCGGGCTGCCCTGGCGCAGGCCTTCGCTGAGGGTGCGGCGCAGGGCCCGCCGTTGTTCGGGTGCGAGGGCCAGCAGGCGCGCCATGTCGCTGTGGTCCAGCACACCGGCGCTCTGCAGGTCGAGCACCTGGTCGCCGATCGCCACGCCGATGCGCCAGCCGGGTTCATCGCCCACCCTGAACCGGCCGTAGGGCAGGTTCTGGATGGGGAAGTCGGTGGCGGGATCGTTGGCGGACGCCAGCCAGCTCTGCAGGCCGGCGCCGTGGGTGTCGTCGATGCGGGGCGGCGCCATGGGGCTTTACTCCACCTGGATGTTCTGGCGCTTGATGACCGCGCCCCATTTCTGGGTTTCGGCCTTCATGAAGGCGGCGAACTGCTCGGGCGTGCCGCCGGCGGGCTTGAGCGATTGTTCGTCCAGGAACTTCTGGAACTCGGGCGATTTCAGCGCGGCGTTCACGCCGCCGTTGAGCTTGCTCACCACGTCGGCCGGCACACCGGCGGGCGCGAGCAGGCCGACCCAGGAGGTGGCTTCGAAGCCAGGGTAGGTGTCGCCCACGGTGGGCACGTCGGGCAGCGCGGGGATGCGCTCGCGCGAGGTCACGGCCAGCGCGCGCATCTTGCCGGCGCGGATGTGGGCCAGCACCGAGGTGACGCTGACGAACATCACCTGCACCTGGCCGCCGAGCACGTCGGTGATGGCGGGTGCGCCGCCTTTGTAGGGCACGTGGTTGAACGCGGTGCCCGAGGTGGCCTTGAAGAGTTCAGTGGTGAGGTGGTTGGAGCTGCCCGCGCCGGTGGAGGCGTAGTGCAGCGTGTCGGGCTTGGCCTTGGCCAGGTCCACGAGTTCGCGCAGGCTCTTGGCCGGCACCGAGGGGTGCACCACCAGCACCAGCGGCGAGGTGGCGATCAGCGCGATGGGCTTGAGGTCCTTGTCGGAATCGAAGGTGAGCTTGTAGAGCAGCGGGTTGACGGCGTGCGTGTCGAAGGCGGTGAGCAGGGTGTAGCCGTCGGCCTTGGAACGCGCGACCTGGGCCGCGCCGATGGAGCCGCCCGCGCCGGCCTTGTTCTCCACCACCAGGGTCTGGCCCAGGCTGGCGCTGAGTTCGGTGCCGAGCTTGCGCGTCACGTTGTCCACGATGCCGCCGGCCGGGAAGGGCACGATCACCTGGATGGTCTTGTTCGGGTAGGGGCCCGACTGCGCGGAGGCGACCAGTGGCAGGCCACCCACGGCCAGGGCGATGGCACCGGCCATCACGGTGCGGCGGCGGGTGGAAGGAAGGGAAGCGTGACTCATGTTGTCTCCAGAGAAGGGAAAGAAAAGAGAAGGGGGATGTCAGTCGTTGAGCACCGCGACCGCGCGCACCCAGCCGGCCGAGCCGTGTTTGATCTTGATGGGGAAGCAGCTGATGTCGAAGCCGTGCGAGGGCAGCTGGTCGAGGTTGGAGAGCTTCTCCATCTGGTAGTAGCCGATGTCGCGGCCGGCCTTGTGGCCTTCCCAGATGATGGAAGGGTCGCCGTCGCGCTCGAAGCGCTCGACCACGAACTTGAAGGCCGCGTCCCAGCTGTAGGAGTCGGTGCCGACCACGCGCACGCCGCGCTCCAGCAGGTAGAGCGTGGCCGCGCGGCCGAAGCCGCAGGCGCTTTCCCAGTAGTCCTCCTGGCCCTGGCGCGCGCCGGCGCGGGTGTTGGCCACCACGATGTCCAGCGGCTGCAGCTCGTAGTTGATGCGCTTGAGCTCGGCTTCGATGTCTTGCGGCGTGACCACGTAGCCGGCCTCGAAGTGGCGGAAGTCGAGTTTCACGCCGGGGCGCAGGCACCAGTCCAGCGGCACCTCGTCGATGCCGGGGGCGGGGCGGCCGCCTTCCTGCAGCGCGTGGTCGGTGGTGGGGTGGTAGTGCCAGGGCGCGTCCATGTGCGTGCCGGCGTGGGTGGAGAGCGAGATCTTCTCCACCGCCCAGGCCTTGCCTTCGGGCAGCGAGTCGGGGCCGATGCCGGGGAACAGCTTGGAGAACAGCTCCCACGACTGGTCGTGGTCGGCGTACTGGATCTGCGGGCGGTGGTGGGCCGGCGAGGTGGGCTTGTCTTCCAGCGTGACGGAGAGGTCGATGATGCGGCGGGGCATGGGGGCTTGTTTACGGTGAGGAGGGGGAGGAAGGCGAGACGGGCCGCGCGCGCAGGCCGGCGACCACGAAGGCCACCAGCTGGCGCACGATGGCTTCGGGGTCGTCGGTGTCGCACAGGCCGCCCGAGAGGCGGTTGAGCCGGTGGTAGGCCGCGTCCGCGTCGGACACGATGTAGTGCATGGCGCCGATGGCGAAGGCGTAGCGCCAGAACGCGTCCTGCCGGCTCAGGCCGGGCTCGGCGTCCATCAGGGCCTGCACGAACAGCAGGGCGGTGCTGTCGTACTGCTGGAACAGCGCGCTGTTCGTGAACTCGCTGGGCAGCGCACGCGCCTGCAGGATCAGGCGCGTGAGCAGGCGGCCGTCGCCCGTGGCGTCGGCGCTCAGGCGGATCGGGGGCGCCAGCAGCGCTTCCACCACGTGCTCGAGCGAGCGGCCCGGGCCGTCGGGCTGCTGCGCCAGCATCTCGCGGCGCAGCTGGTTCACCGGGTCGGCCACGGTCTGCAGCACCTCGCGGATCAGCGCTTCCTTGGAGCCGAAGTGGTAGTGGATCGCCGCCACGTTGGTCTCGCTCGCGGTGGTGATCTCCTTGAGCGAGGCGGCCTCGAAACCGCGCGTGGCGAAGACGCGCAGCGCGGCCATCACGATCTTGGAGCGCGTCGAGTCCTTGGGTTTGGGGGCTGGGGTGTTCATGTGAAATTCAAATTTCAATTTGAAATGTAGATTTGAAGTCTGGCCTGGGGCATTGGTACAAACCCTAGGTCGGCAGGGAATGCGGGCCGCATCTCCGAGGCGGATTCTCATCAAACGAGAATGCAAATTGACCGGCCCCGGGGCGCGGCGCCACCATCCCGACCCTCACACCGCTTCCCATTCGATACTGGAGACTCCATGAAACCTTCCCGCAACCTGGCGCGTGCCCTGGTCGCCCTCAGCCTGGGCGCCGCGAGCGCCGCCTGGGCCGGCCCTTTCCAGGGCGGCATCGTCACGCTGATCACGCCGGCCTCCTCGGGCAGCTCGTTCGACAACGCCGCGCGCGCCCTGGCCGACGGCCTGGCCAAGACCTGGGGCATCCCGGTCGTGGTGAACAACCGCCCCGGCGCGGCCACCATCCTGGCCACCAGCGTGGCCGCCAAAGCCGCGCCGGACGGCCGCACGATCCTGCTGTCCGTCACGCCCACGATCCAGGCGCCCTTTCTCTCCACCAAGCTGGACTACGACCCCGTCACCAGCTTCGCGCCGGTCGCGCAGATGTTCGACGCGCGCCTGTGGCTGGCGGTGAACACCCAGGTGCCCGCGCGCACGGTCAAGGAGTTCGTGGCGCTGGCGAAGGCGCCGAACGCGAAGTTCGCCTACTCCTCGCCGGGCAACGGTTCCACGCCGCACCTGAACGCGAGCCAGCTCGCGCACCAGGCCAAGATCGACATGCTGCACGTGCCCTACAAGGGCGTGGCGCCGGCCGTGGTGGACCTGGCCGCCGGCATGGTCACCGCCACCTTCGCGAGTTATTCCGATTTGGTGCCGCACGTGCAGAGCGGGCGCGTGCGCATCCTCGCCAGCACCGGCGCCGAGCGCTCGCCGCTGAGCCGCGACGTGCCCACGATGAAGGAGGCCGGCTACGCGGACTTCGAGACCGTGGGCTTCGGCGGCCTGGTGGTGCCCGCGGGCACGCCGCAGCCGCTGGTGGACGAGATCTCGCGCGACGTGATCAAGGTGCTGGCCCAGCCCGAGGTCAAGGGGCGCCTGATCACGCTCGGCCTCGAGCCGCACAGCCAGGGCCCGGCCGAGTTCGGCAAGCTGATCGTGGCGCAGACCGCCTACTGGAAGAAGGTGATCAAGGACGCCGACGTCAAGCCCGAATGAAAGTCCCCACCATGACCGCACCCCGCCTCGAACACTCCCACCACCTGCGCTTCGTCGGTGACTGGGGCCAGGCCAATTTCCACCGCATCTGCGCCTGGCTGTGCGAAGAGTTCTGCAAGCGCAGCGGCCCACGCAGCCGCGTGGCGATCTGGAGCATCCGCGCCGGTGGCATCGAGGCCATCGACCTGGTGGAGGAAGGCGAGGCCGATCTGTGCATCGTCACGCCGGCCATGCTCATGCCCGCCGCGCTCGACGGCCGCCTGATCTTCCAGGGCCGCGCCGCGCCGCACCTGCGCGCCCTGGCCGTGCTGCCGCAGAACGACCGCATGGTGCTGGCCCTGCGGCCGGACCTGGGCATCCGCAGCTTCGAGGAACTGCGCCAGAAGAAACCGGCGCTGCGCATCGCGACCTCGCGCAACGACGGCACCAACTTCATCGGCTACGTGGCGCGCCTGTTCATGCAGGCGCACGGCATCGACGACGCCACCTTCGCCAGCTGGGGCGGCACCTACGTGGAAGACTCCAATCCGCGCGAAAGCCTGCAGCGCATGCAGGACGGCGAGGTGGACGGCGTGCTGCAGGAGGCGATCATGACGCCCTGGTGGTCCGACATCGTGGAGAGCGGCCAGGTGGTGCCGCTGCCGTCGGAAGAGGCCGTGCTGCAACAGCTCCAGAAGGACTACGGTTTCGGCCGCAACGACCTGCCGGCCGGTTACTGGCCTTCGCTGCAGACCTCGCTGCCCGCGCTCGACTTCTCGGACTTCCTGATCCTGGTGCGCGACGACATGCCCGACGACATCGCCCACCTGCTGACCTGGTGCCTGGTGGAAACGCGCGCGGCCATCGAGCGCCAGTACCGCCACCTGCCGCCGCAGCGCAGCCCGCTGAGCTACCCGCTGGTGCCCTCGGCGATGGCGCGGACCTCGATCGCCCTGCACCCGGGCGCGCGCCGCTACTACGAGGCCGCGGGCCACCTCTGAGCCTTGCGCGCAGGGCCCTCGCTCAGGGCGCGCGCATGTGTTGCACCGCGCGGCGCACCATGTCGCAGAAGTACTCCGCCGCCGGCGTGGGCGGCAGGCCGGCGCGGCGCACCAGGCACACCGGCGGCGCGGGCAGGGGCTCGCGCACGTCGATGCGCGCCAGCAGCGGCGCCAGCGACTCCGACTGGATCCACTGCACCGGCAGCATCATCAGCAGGTCGGAGTTCGCCAGCGCCACCATGAAGGTGAGCGCCGAGTGCGCCTTCATCACCAGCCTGGGCGCCGGCAGGCCGTTTTGCGCGAACAGCGGGCCCAGCTCTTCTTCCGCGTTGTGCGTGATCGAGGTCGTGATCCATTCCGCATCCACCAGCTCGCGCAGCGAGCGCGCCTGCGCCAGCGGGTGGCCCTTTCGGCTCACGATGGTGCGCGTGTTGTCGAACAGCTTTTCCACCTGCAGCGCCGAGACCACGTCGGCCGGCGCCGGGCCGATGTAGAGGTCCAGGCTGCCGTCGAGCAGGCCCGGCTCGCTGCCCGGGTACACCGCGTCCACGATGTCGATCTGCACCTGGGGGTAACGCGCGCGGAACGCGCCGAGTGCAAACGGCAGCAGGGCGATGTGCGCCACGCTGGACATGGCCACCGCGAGGTTGCCGTGCACCTCGCCGCGCAGCTGGTCCAGCTCTTCGGTGGCGCGGCGCAGGTCGTGCATGGCGCAGGCCACGCGCTTGTGGAAGGCCGCGCCCATGTCGGTCAGCACCACGCCGGTGGAGCGCCGCTCGAACAACACCACGCCGAGTTCCTTCTCCAGCTCCTTGATGCTGTGGCTCAACGCGGGCTGCGCGCTGCCCAGCTGGCGCGCGGCCGCGCGCAGGCTGCCGCGCTCGGCGACGGCGAGGAAATCCCGCAAGGCGTTGAACTTCATGCCGGCCCGCTCCGGGTGATCGAAAAACCATATCGCATCCCACAATTCTCCGTCTTTTCCATTTCGCGGTGGCTGCCTACGATGCGGCCGCATGAAGACCTCGCCCCCCGTGATTCCCCGCGTGCTCATCGTCGGCGCCGGCCCCGCCGGCCTGGCCCTGGCCATCGAGCTGGGCCAGCGCCGCATCCCCTGCCTGCTGCTGGAGCGCAACGACCGCGTGGGCTACGCGCCGCGCGCCAAGACCACCAACGTGCGCACCCGCGAGCACCTGCGGCGCTGGGGCATCGCGCCGCAGCTGCGCGCGGCCTCGCCGCTGGGCGTGGACTACCCGTCCAACGTGGTGTTCTGCACCCGCCTCTCGGGCCACGAACTCACGCGCTTCGAGAACGCCTTCTTCTGCGCGCCGGGCCGCAACCCGCTCTACGCCGAGCACGCGCAATGGATCCCGCAGTACAGCCTGGAAGAGGTGCTGCGCGCCCACGCCCAGACGCTGCCGGGCGTGGAGATCCGCTTCAACAGCGAGGTGCTGGCCTTCGAGCAGGATGCGCAAGGCGTGCACGTCACGGTGCGCGACCTCCAGCGCAAGGACACCTACACGGTGTCGGCCGACTACCTGGTGGGCGCCGACGGCGCGCGCAGCCTGGTGCGCGAAGGCATGGGCGCAAAACTCGAAGGCCAGTACGGCCTTTCGCGCAACTACAACATCGTCTTCCACGCACCGGGCCTGGCGCAGGCCCACGCGCTGGGGCCGGCCATCATGTACTGGCAGATCAATGAAGACGTGCCGAGCCTGATCGGCCCGATGGACCGGGGCGACACCTGGTTCTTCATGCCCACCGGCGTGCCGCCCGATTTCCGGCTCGACGCCGAGGGCAGCGCGGCGCTGATCCGCCGCGCCACCGGCATCGACCTGCCCTACCGCGCCCTGTCCACCGACGAGTGGGTGGCCAGCCGTTTCCTGGGCGACAACTACCGCGACCGGCGCGTGTTCCTCGTGGGCGATGCCTGCCACCTGCACCCGCCCTTCGGCGGCTACGGCATGAACATGGGCGTGGCCGACAGCGTGGACCTGGGCTGGAAGCTCGCGGCCGTGCTGGCGGGCTGGGGCGGCGAGGCCTTGCTGGACAGCTACATGGCCGAGCGCCGCCCGGTGCACCAGATGGTGCTCGACGAGGCCGTGGCCAACCACGCGCTGCTGGGCAACCAGCTCGCGCGCGCCGGGCTGGACGCCGACGACCCGGCCGGCGCGGCCCTGCGCGAGGACGTGGGCGCGCGCATCCAGGCCGCCAAGTCGCGCGAGTTCACCACGCTGGGCGTGGTGCTCGGCTACCGCTACGAGGACTCGCCCGTGATCGCCCACGACGGCAGCCGCGCGCCGCAGATGGACTACCTCAACTACGTGCCCTCCAACCGCCCCGGCGCGCGCGCGCCACACGCCTGGCTGCACGACGGCAGCTCGCTGTACGACCACTTCGGCGAAGGCTTCACCCTGCTCGCGCACGCCGACGTGCCCGAGACCGTGGTGCAGGCCGTGCGCGAGCGCCTGCGCGCCGCGGGCGTGCCGCTCACCGTGCTGCGCCCGGCCTGGGGCGCGTTCGCCGAGCTGTACCCGACCCGGCTCACGCTGGTGCGGCCCGACCAGCACGTGGCCTGGCGCGGCGATGACTGGCCCGACGCGCCGGACGCGCTGGTGGCGCGCATCACCGGCCACACCGCGGTTTCTTCCCCTCGACAGAAGGCCTTCGCATGAACACCCGCCTGCCCGCCGCGGTGCATTCGGTGCACCGCTTCACCTTCACCGTGCCCGATCTCGCGGAGGCCGAGCGCTTCTACACCTGCTTCGGCCTGGACGTGCGGCTCGAGGGCGAGCGCCTGCTGCTGCGCACCTTCGGCCACCCGCACGTCTGGGCGCACGTACTCGAAGGCGGCGAGCGCAAGCGCCTGCAATATGTGGCCTACGGCATCCACGCCGACGACGTGGAGACCTTCGCCGAGCGCATCGCGGCGCAGGGCCGCGCAGGCGAGCCGCACCCGCTGGCGCAGGAGCCGGGGCTGTGGCTGCGCGACCCCGATGGCCTGGCGCTGCAGCTGGTGGTCGCGCCCAAGGTCTCGCCGTCCGCACCCTCGGTGCCCCGGCCGCCGGTGCCCGCCGTGCCCGGCCAGGGCCAGGCCTCGCCGCGCAGCCGGCTCGGGCCCGTGCGGCCGCGTTACCTCTCGCACATCCTGCAGTTCACGCCCGATGTGCCGGGCATGCTGGCCTTCTGTTCATCGATGCTCGGCCTGCGCCTGTCGGACCGCTCGGGCGACGTGATCGCCTTCCTGCACACGCCGCACGGCAGCGACCACCACCTGGTGGCCTTCGCGAAATCCCACGGCCCCGGCCTGCACCACAGCAGCTGGGACGTGCCCGGCCTCGACGAGGTGGGTCAGGGCATGGACCAGATGCGCAGCGCCGGCTACGGCGACGGCTGGGGCGTGGGCCGGCACGTGCTCGGCTCCAACTACTTCAACTACGTGCAAGACCCCTGGGGCAGTTTCTGCGAGTACTCGGCCGGCATCGATCATGTGCCCGCCGGCCTGGACTGGCCCGCCGCCGACCACCCCGCCGAGGACGCGCTGTTCGTCTGGGGCCCGGCCGTTCCCACCCACTTCATCACCAACCACGAGACCCCATGAGACTGATTGCCTTCCAAGACGAGAGCGGCGCCGCGCGCCTGGGCGCGCGCGTGAACGACCACACCCTGCTGGACCTCACCGCCGCCGGCCTGCCCGATTCGCTCGACGAGCTGCTGCGCCAGGGCGAGGCGGGTTTTCGCGCGGCGCGCGCGGCCATCGAGCGCGGCCAGCACGCGCGCCCGCTTGCCGGCCTCACCTACCTGCCGCCGGTGCTGGAGCCCGCCAAGGCCTTCGCGATCGGCCTGAACTACGTGGACCACGCGACCGAAAGCCACTTCGAGAAACCGAAGCACCCGGTGATCTTCCACCGCTACCCCTCGTCCTGGGTCGCCCACGGGCAGCCGCTGGTGCGGCCGCACGTGTCGGCGCAGTTCGACTACGAGGCCGAGCTGGTGGCGGTGATCGGCAAGGGCGGCCGCTACATCCGCCAGGAAGACGCACTGGACCACGTCGCGGGGTACACGCTGTTCAACGACGGCTCCCTCCGCGACCACCAGTTCCGCTCCAACCAGTGGATGATGGGCAAGAACTTCGACCGCAGCGGGGGCTTCGGCCCCGAGTTCGTGAGCGCCGACGAACTGCCCCCGGGCGCGCACGGCCTGCGCCTGCAATGCCGGCTCAACGGCCAGGTGGTGCAGGACGCGAACACGCGCGACATGATCTTCGACGTGGCCACGCTGGTGGCCGCGTGTTCGGAGGCCATGGCCCTGGTGCCGGGCGACCTCATCATCACCGGCACGCCCGCCGGCGTGGGCCTGGCGCGCAAGCCGCCGCTGTGGATGAAGCCGGGCGACGTGTGCGAGGTGGAGGTCGAAGGCGTGGGGGTGCTGCGCAACCCCATCGTGGACGAGCGATGATTGCCAGGCCTGTTTCTCAGCATCCGAGAAACGGGTTTGACCCCGGCCGCACCGGTGGGCATGCTCCCACCGTGCTGTTTTCCTTCACGCAATTTCCATGTCAGGCAGAAACCCCATGAAGCTGGTCCGCGAACACATCGATGCCTTTCCCTTCGATGCGCCGCCCTATGTGCTGGAGCGCCGCGAAGCGCTGCTGCTCGCCGATCCGCTGCCGTCCCCGATGAAGCGGGCGCGCGAGTACCCGCCGATCGAGGTGGCGCACCTCGGCGCGGCCTACGTGGAGCGCGCCTTCGCGCCGCCCGTGGGCGTGTACGAGAGCGCGGACATCCGCATCGAATGGCAGAACATGAACGGCCGCCAGCCCTTCTACCACCGCAACACCGGCGTGGACGAGCTCTCGTTCCAGGTCTGCGGCGAGCGCACCCTCATCACCGAACTCGGCACGGTGGAGCTGCGGCCGGGTGACTTCTCGCGCATCCCCAACGGCGTGGCGCACGACAACTTCGGCCGGCACGACGTGCACCTGCTGTTCTACGTGCCCGGCCCGGTGCGCGAACTGGTCGCCCCCAGCCGCCAGGCCGAGTACCTGAGCACGCCCTTCCCCGGCTGGACGCCGGCGGTGATCAACGAGCTCACCACCGAAGGCGTGGGCGGCCCGGGCCAGGACCTCGCGCTCTCGCCGGTCGACGAGGCCCTGCTGCTGCAACACGCCGAGCAGGACGCCGAGCGCATCCAGGTGCTGCACCCCGAGGGCGAGGGCCTGCAATGGCTGTACCGCAGCGCGGCCGTTGCCATCGGCCGCTCGCGCAAGGCCTCGGACGACGGCGCCGTGTACACGCGCCACCGCGACGCCTGCGAGGTGCAGTATCAGATCCAGGGCGAGCGCACCCTGGTCACGCAGCGCGGCAGCGTGCACCTGGTGCCGGGCGACTTCGTGCAGATCCCGCGCGGCATCGCCTTCACCAGCCTGCACAGCGGCCCGAGCGAACACCTGGCCCTGGCCAGCACCCTGCCGATCCCGCAGGTGGCGCCGGCCCTGCGCCAGGGCACGCGCCTGCCGACCGACGAGCTGGCCCGGCTGCGTGGCGCCTGAGCGCTTCAGAACCAATCACAACAAGGAGACAGACATGTCAACGATGATGGCCGCGCGCGCCCACCCCGGTGCGCGCGAACTCAGCCTGGAGACCCTGCCCGTGCCCACGCCGGGCGAGGGCGAGGTGCTGGTCAAGGTGGCGTCGGCCGGCATCGCGCCCGGCATGATGAAGCTGCTGGAGATGGGTCGCTTCAAGCACCTGCCGACCACGCCGGGCCACGAGATCGCCGGCACCGTGGTGGCGCTGGGCCGTGGCGTGGACGCCGCCTGGCAGGACGCGCGGGTGCGCGTGCACCCCATGCTCTCGTGCGGCCAGTGCGACTACTGCCGCTCGGACCGCCAGCAGATGTGCAACGACGCCGCCATGATGGGCCACGCCGGCTTCGGCCGTGGCCCGATGGCGCTGTACGCGAAGTACCACAACGGCGGCCTGGCCGAGTACGCCTGCGTGCCCGCCGACCTGCTGGACCGCCTGCCCGCGCATGTCAGCTTCGACGTGGGCGCCAAGGTGCACGACCTGGCCAACGCGGTGCGCGCGCTCAAGGGCGCGGCCCTGCCCGCCACCGGCCGCCTGGTCATCACCGCCGCCACCGGCACCATGGGCACGGCCAGCATCAAGCTCGCGCGCTTCTACGGCGCGCGCGAGCTGGTGCTGGTGGGCCGCTCGCGCGAGCGGCTCGAAGCCCTGCGCCCGCTGGCCGGCGACCTGCCGGTGCAGCTCGCGGTGCTCGACGAACTCGCGCCTGACTGGGCCGAGACGCAAGGCCTCACGAAACGCCTGCGCGAACTCATGCCGCGCGGCGCCGACGCCGTGCTCGACTACTTCCCCGACGGGCCGGGCTCGGCGCAGGCCGCCTTGGCCATGGCCCAGGGCGCCAGCTTCGTGCACATGGGCGGCAGCAACGCCGCGCTGCCCTTCGCGCTGCGCGACATGATGATCTTCTGCTGGCGCTTCGTCGGCACACGCGCCTGCACCCGCTCGGACACCGACGAGGTGCTCGCCCTGCTGGCCGACCAGCGCCTCGACGCGGAAGACCTCATCACCCACCGCTTCGGCCTGCAGCAGGTCAACGAGGCGCTGGAAGCCACCCGCACCCGCACCCTGCCCATCTGGATGGCGGTGGTGAAACCCTGACCCTTTCCACCGGAGATTGAATTGCAAGACCAGACCCCCTGGATCACCGTGCCGACCGCCGCCGGCCCCATGCCGACCTACGTGGCGCGCCCCGCCGCGCCCGCGACGCGCGCGGTCATCGTGCTGCAGGAAGCCTTCGGCGTGAACCCGCACATCCAGGACATCGCTCGGCGCTTCGCCGCGCAAGGCTTCCTGGCGCTCGCGCCCGACCTGTTCCACCGCAGCGGCACGCGCGAACTCGCCTACGCGCAGCACAGCGAGGCCGTGGCCCTGATCTCGCAGATCGGCGTGTTGCCCATCCTCGAAGACGTGCAGGCCGTGCTCGCGCACCTGCAGACCGCGGAGCAGATCGAGGCCGGCCGCAGCGCCGTGGTGGGCTTCTGCTTCGGTGGCCGCGCCGCCTTCACCGCCGCCACGCGCCTGCCCGATCTGGGCGCGGCCGTGGTGTTCTACGGGCCGGGCATCGCCGTCGGCCCCCACGCCACGCTGGGCGAGGCGGGCGCCATCCGCGCGCCGCTGCTGTTGCACGTGGGCGCGGAAGACCCGACCATCCCGCCCGCGCAGGTGCAGGCCATCGATGGCGCGCTGCAGGCCGCCGGTGTGCGCTTCGCGCAGCACGTGTACCCGGGCGCCGGGCACGCCTTCCTGTGCGACGCGCGCCCCGCCATGTACCGCGAAGGCGCGGCGGCCCAGGCCTGGGGGCGCACGCTGGATTTCCTGAATACCGAGCTGCCTCCCGGACAATGAGCGCATGTGCCCACCCTCCACTTCCCTGGCCGCTGCCCTCGATGACGTGAAGCGCGCGCCGCTGCCCCCGGGCGACGGCCTGCTGGCGGACCTGGTCAGCGCCAACCACATCCTCTACGACCAGGGCGTGGTCGATGCCTTCGGCCACGTCAGCGTGCGCCACGACCGCGACCCCGAGCGTTTCCTGCTCGCGCGCAACATGGCGCCCGGCCAGGTGGGCGCATCGGACATCGTCTCGTTCACGCTCGATGGCGAGCCCATCGACGCGGGCGGGCGGCGCGTCTACATCGAGCGCTTCATCCACGCCGAGATCTACCGCGCGCACCCGCAGGTGCAGGCCATCGTGCACAGCCACTCGCCGGCCATCGTGCCGCTGACCATCTCGCGCGGCACGCCGTTGCGCGCGGTGTTCCACATGGCCGGCTTTATCGGCACCGACGCGCCGGTGTTCGAGATCCGCGACGTGGTGGGCGACGGCAGCGACCTGCTGGTGCGCGACGGCCGCATCGGCGCCGCGCTGGCGCGCCAGTTCGAGGGCCATCCCATCGTGCTCATGCGCGGCCACGGCAGCACCGTGGTGGGCGAGAGCCTGAAGCAGGTGGTGTACCGCGCGGTGTATGCCGAGGTGAACGCGCGCGTCCAGACCACCGCCCTGGGGCTGGGCGAGGTGAGCTACCTGAGCGAGGCCGAGTGCGCTTCGTGCATGAGCAGCCACGAGGCCCAGGCCGAGCGGCCCTGGGCGCTGTGGAAGGAAGAGGCCCGGCGCCGGCGCGCCTGAGCCATCTGGGTTCTCATTTCTCAGGAAACGAGAAACGGTTTTGACCGGCCGGCACCCGATGTCCATGATCGACCCACTCGATCTCGAAAGGACATCCATGGAAATCGGAGCGCACCTCGCGCGACTCGAACTCACCGCCAGCGACCCGGCCGCGCTGGCCGGCTTCTACGCCCGCACCTTCGGTTTCGCGGTCTCGCACCAGGGCGATGCCCACGTGTGCCGCGCGCCCGAACGCGAACTCGTGCTGCGGCCCGGCGAAGGCGGCCAGCTGCACCTGGCCTGCTTCCGCTTCGACACGGCCGCTGCCTTGCTCGCGCACCGCGCGCAGTTGCAGGCGCGCGGCGTGGCCCTGCAGGAGGTGGGCGAGAGCGCCCACACCGTGCTCGACCCCGAAGGCCGCCGCATCCGCTTCGAGCACGGCCCGGCCGCGCCCGCCGCGTCCACCGCCGACGGCCTGCCGAGCGCGCGGCTGCAGCACTTCGCGGTGCGCACGCCCGACCCCGCCGCGCTGCTGGCCTTCTACACCGAGCAACTCGGCTTCGTGCTCTCGGACCGCGTGCGCGACGAGGCCGGCGCCATCACGGCGGCCTTTCTGCGCACCGACGCCGAGCACCACGCCATGGCCATCTTCCGCGCGCCGCTGGCGCGCTTCGACCACTTCTCGTGCGAGGCGCAGGACTGGGCCGCGCTGCGCGACTGGGCCGACCACATGGCCGACGCCGGCTTCCCGCTGGCCTGGGGCGTGGGCCGGCACGGCCCGGGCAACGACACCTTCTTCATGCTCAAGGACATGGACGGCAACATGGCGGAGATCTCCGCCGAGCTGGAGGTCTGCGAGCCCGGGCGCGCGGTCGGCGAATGGCCGCACCAGCCCTCAACCCTCAACCGCTGGGGTGTGGCCATCATGCGAAGCTAGCCCCACCGACTTGCCCTTTCAGGAGCGCCACCCATGACCACCACCGCCAAGGCCTTGCAGGTTCTTCGCCTGTTCAAGCAGGGGTTCAAGCACGTGCGCGCGGTGGACGTGGAGACCGAGCTGCGCATCTCCACCGCCACGGCCTACCGCTACCTCGCCGATCTGGAGGAGGCCGGCCTGATCGAGCGCACCTCGATCGGCCAGTACGTGCTGGGCCCGGAGATCGTGGAGCTCGACCGCCTGATCCGCATCAACGACCCGCTGATCGCGGCCGCCAGCGAGATCATGAAGACCCTGTCGGAGCGCACGGGTGGCGTGGTGCTGCTCAGCCGCCTGCACAGCCGCAAGGTGGTCTGCGTGCACCAGGTGCGCGGGCGCCACGGGCCGCCGCACGTGAGCTACGAGCGCGGCCGGGCCATGCCGCTGTACCGCGGCGCCACGTCCAAGGTGATCCTGGCGCACATGGCGCCCGAAGACCTGCGCGACCTCGTGCGCCACGACACGGCGGCCCTGCGCGAAGCGGGCCTGCCGGGCAGCTTCGACGCGCTGTCGGCGCTGATGGCGCAGATCCGGCGCGACAAGGTCTGCGTGACGGCGGCCGAGGTGGACGCCGAAGCCTGTGGCTGGGCCGCACCGATCCACCAGGGGGAGCTGCTGCTGGGCAGCCTCTCGGTGGTGATGTGGTCCCAGGCACCGAACATCAACCCGCAGCGCGTCGCGGACCACGTCCTGCGCGCGGCGCTGCGCATCGGAGGGCGGCTGGAAACGCCGCGCTAACAACTTATGTGGATGGATGGAAAAGACCCCGACGTGGTGATCGTCGGCGCGGGTCCGGTCGGGCTCACCCTGGCGAACCTGCTCGGCACGCACGGCGTGCGCACGCTGGTGATCGAACGCAACGCGGCGCTCGAGCCCGAGCCCCGCGCGGTGACGCTGGACGACGAGAGCCTGCGCACGCTGCAGGGCGCCGGCCTGCTGGACGCGGTGCTGAAGGACGTGGTGCTCGGCTACGGCGTGCAGTACCACGACTGGCGCGGCCGGCCCTTCGCGGCGATCCAGCCGACGCGCCAGGAATACGGCTACCCCAAGCGCAACGCGTTTCGCCAGCCGCTGCTGGTGCGAACGCTGTTCGACGGGCTGGCGCGCTTCGAACACGTGGCGGTGAAATTCGGCCACAGCTTCACGTCCTTCGAGCAGGACGCCGAAGGCATCACCGTGCAGGTGCAGGCCGAGGGCGAAGCCCGCCCCGTGCGCGCGCGCTGGCTGGTGGCCTGCGACGGCGGGCGCAGCCCGGTGCGCGAGTTCTGCCAGATCGTGCTCGAAGGCGAGACCTACGCCGAGCGCTGGCTCATCGTGGACCTCGCGGAGCGCACCGTGCCGCTGCGCCACACCAGCACCTACTGCGACCCGAGGCGGCCCACCATCCGCCTGCCGGGGCCGCGCGGCGCGCTGCGCTACGAGTTCATGCTGCGCGAAGGCGACCGCGATGAGGACGTGCTGGACGAGCGCAACTTCCGCGAGTGGATCGCGCGCCGCGTGCCGGCCGACCGCGACCTGCCGCTGGTGCGTAAGGTGATCTACGGCTTCCACGCCCGCGTGGCCACCCGCTGGCGCGAAGGCCGCGTGCTGTTCGCGGGCGACGCGGCCCACCTCACGCCGCCATTCGCGGGCCAGGGTCTCAACAGCGGCATCCGCGACGCCGCCAACCTCGGGTGGAAACTCGCGGCCGTGTTGCGCGGCAGCCTGCCCGAGTCGGTGCTGCACAGCTACGAGCAGGAGCGGCGCCCGCACGCGGCCGCGCTGATCCAGATGGCCTTGCGCATCGGCCGCGTGATGCAGCCCAAGAGCGTGGTGGGCGCGGCGCTGACCCAGACCGCCCTGCGCGCGGCCTGCCTGTTGCCGGTCTGCCGCGACTACATCCTGCAGCTCAAGTTCAAGCCCAAGCCGCGCTTCGCGCAAGGCTGCTTCCTGCCTTCGCCGAACCTGAGCGCGACCGAGCTCGCGCCCCAGCCCTGGGTGCAGCAGCGCCCGGCGAAAGAGCTGCGGCTGGACGAGGTGCTGGGCGCGGGCTTCTCGGTGATCGGCTGGGACGCGGCCGTGGTGCGCGAGGCCGCGCGCCAGGTGGTGCCCAGCGGCCTGTGCACCGGGCAGGTGGCGCTGGTGCGCAGCGAAGACGATTTTCTCGACACACCCGCGGACGACGGCGGCGCGGTGGTGCGCGTGCGCGATGCGAGCGGCGAACTCGCGGCCCTGCTCGCGCGCTTCGGGGCCGCCGCCCTGGTGCTGCGGCCGGACCGCTACGTCTACGCCGTCGTGCCCCAGCCGGCCTGAGCCTTTCTTTTTTTTCTTTCACAGGAACCCCCCCCATGAAATTGATGAGTTTTGAGATCGGTGGCCACGCCTCCTACGGGCTGTGCACGGCCGAAGGCGTGATCGACCTCGGCCGCCGCCTCGGCGCGGCCGCGCCCACGCTGCGCGAGCTGCTGGCCCTGCCGGACTGGCAGGCGCTCGCGCGCTCCCACGCGGGCGCGAAGGCCGACCACGCGCTGGCGGCGCTGACGCCGTTGCCGGTGATCCCGCAGCCGCGCACCATCGCCTGCGTGGGCCACAACTACGAGGAGCACCGCGTCGAGACCCAGCGCGACCCCACCGAGCACCCCTCCATCTTCTTCCGCCATCCCGAGTCGCTGCGGGGCAGCGGCGTGGCGCTGGTGCGCCCGCGCGAATCGACGCAGCTGGACTACGAAGGCGAACTCGCCGTCGTGATCGGCCGGGGCGGGCGCCGCATCGCGCAGGCCGACGCCTGGGCGCACATCGCGGGCGTGAGCTGCTTCAACGACGGCAGCGTGCGCGACTGGCAGCACCACACGCGCCAGTTCGGTCCGGGCAAGAACTTCGCGGGCACGGCCGGCTTCGGCCCCGCGCTGGTGACGCTGGACGAACTGCCCGCCGACCGCGTGCTGTCGCTGCAGACCCGCGTCAACGGGAAGGTGGTGCAGCAGGCGCGCACCGACCAGATGATCTTCCCGATCCCGCGCCTCGTGGCCTATGTGTCCACCTTCATGACGCTGGTGCCGGGCGATGTGATCGTCACCGGCACGCCGGGCGGCGTGGGCGTGAAGCGCGTGCCGCCGCTGTGGCTGCAGCCGGGCGACCTCGTGGAGGTGGAGATCTCCTCGGTGGGCGTGCTGAGCAACGGCGTGGTGCAGGAGGCCTGAGCGTGCAGGAGGCCCTGATCGCGCTCGAAGCGCGCCGCTGCCAGGCCCTGGTGGCGGGCGACCTGAGTGGCATCGACGCGGTGCTGGACGCGCAGCTGGTCTACGTGCATTCGACCGGCCTGGTCAACGACAAGCCACAACTGCTGGACTTCCTCGCGCACCGCATCCGCTACGAGGCCGTGGAGCGCCAGGGCCTCGTGGTGCACCCCCACGGCGACGCGGCGTGGATGGCGGGCCTGATGCGCCTGCGCGGCCAGCGGATGCCGGGCGGCGAGGCCGTGGCCTCCACCGCCTTCGTGTCGCAACTGTGGGTCCACACCGCCGGTGCGTGGAAGCTGCGCGGCTTTCAAGCGACGCGCGTGGACGACGCGGCGTGGGCGAAGTGAGGCGCCGTTTCTCATCATCTGAGGCAAGGCTTTGACGCTCGCGACCCCCTCTGAACATCATGCCGACGCCGGTGCCTGAAGGCATCGCATCTGCTTCTCTTTCTTCTCATCAACCACATCACCCTCTCCGCAGAGAGAGGGACGGAGACATCGATGCCCCATTCTTCAAAAACCTCCCGTGCCCCGCGCTCGCTGGGCCGTGGCGTGCACCTGGCCCTCGCCAGCCTCGCGCTGATCGGCGCCGCGCCCCAGGCCTTCGCGCAAGCCCCCGGTGGTGGCGGCAGCGGCAGCAGCCAGGTCTCGCTCTACGGCGTGCTCGACGGCGGTTACTACCGCCGCAACCTCGCCGGTGAGGCCACGGTCTCGCGCATGGACAGCGGCCTGCTCTCCATGCCGCGCTGGGGCATGCGCGGCAGCGAAGACCTGGGCGGCGGCCTGAGCGCCGCGTTCGACATCGGCGGCCACTTCCGCATGGACACCGGTGAAGCGGGCCGCCACCCGGGCGACACGGCGGTGGGCCGCACCTTCTCGCTGGCCTCGTGGGTGGGCCTGCGCGGCGGCTTCGGTTTCCTGCGCATGGGCCGCATCCCCACCGGCAGCTACATCGCCACGCTGCAGTTCACGCCCTTCGCGGAGTCGGTGAACCTCGGTCCCTTCCTCATGCACACCATCACGGGTTCACAGCCCATGAACGCGGTGAACGGCGCCACCGACGGCATCTGGAGCAACTCGGTCGCCTACACCACGCCCACCTTCGGCGGTCTGTCGGCGAACCTGCAGTACGTGGCGCGCGAGGCCTCCACCGAAGGCCGCCGCGTGGACCTCACGGCGAACTACCGCCAGGGCGCCTTCGCCGCCGCGCTGAACCACCGCCGCGTGGACGGGGCCGCCATCACCACGCCGCGCGCGGCGGCCGAGCCCGCCGGTGCGCCCTACGTGATCCTGGAGACCAAGAGCACGCTGGCCAGCGTGTCCTACGACTTCGAGGTGGTGAAGGTGTTTGGTCAGTACTCCACCGGCACGGTGCAGGCGCGCGGCCTGTCGGAGATCGGCCTGGACACGCTGGGCCTGAGCGCGCAGGTGCCGGTGGGCGCGGGCCGCATCGTCGCGTCCTGGGCGCGCACGAAGCGCGAGCAGGCCGGCGTCAGCGACCGCGTGCGCAGCACGCTGTCGGCGGGCTACATCCACGCGCTCTCCAAGCGCACCGACCTGTACGGCGTGGCGATCGCCGACCGCGCCACGAACCTGCGCTCGGGCACGGGCCTGGCGCTGGGCATCCGGCACTCGTTCTGAGGGGCTTGGCCCGGCCGGCCGCTCAAGCGGGGTTGGGGGGAGGCCGCACGATCAGGTGGGCCTGCAGTTCGCGGATGCGCTCGTCGGTGTAGTAACCGCCGACCTCGGTGTAGCGCAGGAAGGGCCGGGCGCAGCCGCTGCATTGCCAGACGTCGCAGCGGTTGTAGGGGAACCAGCCGAGGGCGATGGGCGCGTCGTCGGACCAGGCGCCTGTGCCGTTCGGGTGGTGCTCGGCCAGTGTGGGTTCGTCGGCGTCGGGATCGCGCAAGCTGCCGACGCGTGTCAGGCGCGAGAGATCGAAGCCGCCGGGCACGGAGGCCCAGCCCTTGCACACCAGGGCCTGGCAGTGGGGGCAAGTGGTGGTGGTGCGGCTTTGCTTGGCGATGGCCATCAAGTCTTCCAGGGTCATGGTCGCCATTGTGGGCCGCTTCTTCGCTGTCGGCTGGCGTCCCCCCGTTCTCCGGCGCCTGCTCGCGGGCGTCTGCCCTGGTCCGCAGCGACCCCTTCGTCAACGCGATCCCGACGCTCAAGCTCTGTGGCAACCGCGAATGGGGCGCCTGCGCCCGGGGGGAGCACCATCCGCCGAGAGGTCGTCCCGGGCCCGCCGAAAGGAAGGCACCGCATGCCTGCGGTGCACTCTCGACGGTGGGTGGGGTTGCCGGGCGCAGGCGCCCGCGAGCAGGCGCCGGAGAACGGCAGCCACGCCCACCGGCAGCGAAGAAGCCCCGGCCCGGGCCTACTCGGGCTTGACGTCGATGGCCTTGATCACCGGCCGCCAGAGTTCCACGTCGGCCTGGATGCGGCGCGCGAAGTCCTTCGGTGTCTGCTGGCCGGTCTGCGGAATGAGGCCGGCCTTGGCCATGCGCGAGAGCACCGCGTCGTCGGTGAACATCTTCGCCACCGCGCCCGCGAGGCGGTCGGCGATCGGGGCCGGCAGCCCGGCCGGCGCCAGCAGGCCGTTCCAGGTTTCGGTCTGGAAACCCGGGAACAGCGAGGCGATGGTGGGCACGCCCGGCAGCATGGCCACGGGTTGCGGGCTGGTCACGCCGAGCAGGCGCAGGCGGTCGCTCTGCAGGTAGGGCAGGGTCTCGGAGATGTTGGCCGTGTAGACCTCGGTCATGCCCGCGATGGTGTCGGCGATGGCCGCCGCGCCGCCCTTGTAGGGCACCATCACCGCGTCGATGCCCGCGCGCTTCAGGAACGCCGCGCCGGCGAGGAAGGACATGGAGCCGGTGCCCGCGTGCGCCATCAGCAGCTTGCCCGGGTTCGCGCGGCCGTGGTCCACCAGGTCCTTCAGGCTCTTGTGCGGCGAGGCGGCCGGCACCACCACCACCTGGGGATTGCCCGCCACGTTGGCGATCGGCAGGAAGTCCTTGAACGGGTCGTAGCGGATCTTGTAGAGGAAGGGCGCGAGCGAGATCTGGGCGATGGAGGCGAGGAACACCGAGTAGCCATCGGCCGGCAGCTTGGCCGCGTGCATGGAGGCGATGGTGCCGCCCGCGCCGGCGCGGTTGTCCACCACCACCGGCACGCCGAGCGCGCGGTTGAGGTAGTCCGCCGTCATGCGGGCGACGAAGTCGGTGTTGCCGCCCGCGGGGTAGGGCACCACCATGTTGATGGGGCGCTCGGGCCAGTTGGCCTGGGCGCGCGCCGCGCTGCCGGTGGTGGCCAGGCCCAGGCCGCCCAGGGCGGGCAGCAGCAGGGAGTGTTGGACGAAGGAGCGTCGTTTCATGGAAAGTCCTTGGCTGGCAGGGTGGGGGCTGTTCAGGCCAGGGCGGCGACGGGTTCGCGCACGGCCTTGGCGTGCTGGCCGAAGCCCTTCTGGCCGATCACCTGGTCGTTGAGGTAGACGGTGGTGCCGCGCACGATGGTGCGCACCGGCTTGGCCTTGAGCTTGCGGCCGGCGTAGGGGCTCCAGCCGATCAGGCTGAGCACGTCCTCGTCGCGCACCTCGTACTCGCGGTTCAGGTCGACCAGCACCAGGTCCGCGTCCGCGCCGACGGTCAGCGCGCCCTTGTTCGCGAGCTTGAACAGCTCGGCCGGCTTGGCGCTGCAGGCCTCGACCACGCGCTCCAGGCTGATCTTGCCTTCCAGCGCGGCGGTCATGAACATGCTGTAGTAGAACTGGGTCGAGGGCGTGCCGGTGTGGGCCTTCCAGCCGTCGGTCCAGCCGATCTCCTTCTCTTCGCGCGTGTGCGGCGCGTGGTCGGTGGCGACGATGTCGATGGTGCCGTCGCGCAGGCCTTCCCACAGGCCGGGCACGTTCTTCTCGGGCACCCAGTACGAGAGCGCGTAGGAGCCCAGGCGCTGGATGGCCGACCATTCGCAGCCCAGGAACAGCGCCCAGGGGTTGATCTCGCAGGTCACCTTCTGCCCGGCTGCCTTGGCCTGGCGGATCAGCTCCACGCTGCCGGCGGTCTGGGTGTGCAGGATGTGCAGGTGGCAGCCCGAGGCGCGCTGCAGGCGCAGCAGCGTGGCGATGGCGGTTTCCCAGATCACGCCGTCGTGCGCGGCGTAGGCCTTGGCGTAGGCCAGGGCGTCGCGCTCGCCGCGGTCCCAGAACTTCTGCTCGATCACGTCCATCAGCGCCTGGTCGTGCGGGTGCACCATCAGCGGCACGTTCAGCTCGGCGCAGCGCTGCATGATCTCCAGGATCTTGCCGTGGTCGTGCACGCCGATGCCGGGCATGTGCGGGTAGTCGCGCCCGGTGTCCACGACCATGAAGATCTTGAACGCGGCGATGCCGGTGTCGGCCATGGCGGGCATCTCTTCGCTGATGGTGGGCGCGGGGTTGAAGTTCCAGTCCACCACTGCGTCGCTGCGGTAGATGTCGTACTGGCGTTCCAGCAGCTCCAGCGAATTCGGCGGCGGCTGCACGTTGGGCATGGCCACGCTGGTGGTCACGCCACCGGCCGCGCACTGCAGCGTGGAGGTGTGGATCGTGTCCTTGTACTCGAAGCCCGGCAGCGAACCCTGGCGGTGGTGCGAATGCATGTCGATGGCGCCGGGCACGATGGCCAGGCCGTCGGCTTCGATGACCTCGCGCGCTTCGGGCTCGGCCCCGGGTTCGTAGATGCCGGCGATGCGGCCGCCCTGGATGCCGATCGAGGCGACGCGGCGCCCTTGCGGCGTGACGATCAGCCCGTGGCGGATCAATGTGTCCATGAAATGTTCTCCTTGTGAGCGAGGGGGGTGGTGGAAGAGGGGTTGGGGC
>NZ_JBYTAE010000073.1:0-33500 GCF_058787875.1 Hydrogenophaga sp. FW305-3-2-15-A-LB1
GGGCTGGGGTGTGGACGCTCGCGGCCCACACCCGAGAACAGCGTCATCAGCGGTGTGGTCATGGCGGTGGTCGCCAGGGCCATGACGAGAAGGATGGTGAAGAGCTCCGGGCCGATCAGGCCGGCGTCCAGGCCGATCTTCATCACGATGAGTTCCATCAGGCCCCGCGCGTTCATCAGCGCGCCGGTGGCCAGACTGTCGCGCCACGAGTAGCCAGCGATGCGCGCGCCCGCAGCCCCACCGGCGATCTTGCCCACTGTGGCCACGCCGAGCACGAGCAGCATGGCGCCGAGCCCGCCGCCGACGAAGGCGTTCGCCGTGGTGCCCAGGCCCGCCAGGGCGAAGAACAGCGGCATCAGCAGCACGATGGAAAACGGTTCGATGCGCTGGGCGAGCGAGTTGAGCAGCTGGTCGTCGCGCGGCAGCGCGGCCCCGAAAAGAAAGGCGCCGAAGACCGCGTGCAGGTGCAGCCATTCGGTGGCCAGCGCGGTGGCCAGCAAACCGATCATGAGGGCCGCGAGCACCGAGAGGCCGGGCTCGCCGTCGGGCGCGTGCTTGCGCAGCCACCACGCGAAGGCGGGCCGCACGACCCAGAAGAGCGTGCCCACGAGCACGACGACGCCGATGCCGATTCGGGCCAGCCCCGCGTAGCCATCGCCCGCGCCCACCAGGGCGACGACGAAGGCCACGAGCACCCAGGCGAACACGTCGACCACGGCCGCGGAGGCCAGCGAGAGTTGCCCGAACCGTGTGTGGGTGAGGCCCTGGTCTTTGAGGATGCGGGCCATCACCGGGAAGGCGGTGATCGACAGCGCCGCGGCGATGAACAGCGCGAAGGGCCAGAAGCCCACACCGGCGGGCGCCAGCGTGGGGTGCAGCGCGGGCGAGATGGCCAGGCCCAGCGCGATCGGCACGATCACGCTCAGGACACCCACCGCGCCGGCGGATCGAAGCTGCTCGCGCACGCCTTTGTGAGCGCGCAGCTCGAGGCCCACGATGAACATGAACATCACCAGGCCCACGGTCGACAGCGCGGACAGACCGGCGAGCGAGGCCTTGTCGAAGATCTGCGCGTGCAGCGAGGGGAACAGCGCCCCCATGACGACCGGGCCGAGCAGCATGCCGGCGGCCATTTCGCCCACCACGCTGGGCTGGCCGAGGTAACGAAGCAGCCAGCCGCAGGCGCGCGCGGTGACCAGGATGACGATGAGCTGGAGCAGCAGAACCGTTGCCGACATGGACGCCTCGTTCGTTGATGCAGCCCGGATGGTACAAGCGCGCGCGGAAAAGCCCGGCGCATTGTTGACGCAATAGAAACAGACTACTCCTGGTTATCGTCTTTATCCGAAGCGAGGTCGTGCCTATAGTTCTTTCCATGGGCTTCCACCTTCGTCTTCTTCATTGCGCCATCGGCGCAGGCGCGCTGCGCGCCGTCTTCCAGGCCGCGGCACCACCGCCTTCCTGACCGCCCCCGCCCTCCTGTTCCTTCCATGGAAATGCCAACCCCGGTTTTCGCCAGGGACGGCCTCGTTCGCCCTCAACTTTCTTTACCCAAGAAAAGACACCATGAAAAAAATCGCCGCCGCAGCCGCTCTTGCAGCACTTGCAGTTCCCTCCTTCGCCCAGTCGAGCGTCACGCTGTATGGCGTGGCGGACATGTTCTATCAGTACGCCGATGGCGCGAACTCGCTGTCCCGCGCGCAATCGGGTGGCCTGGCCGGCAGCCGTTTTGGTCTGCGTGGCACGGAAGACCTGGGCGGTGGCCTGCGCGCAAACTTCACGCTGGAAGGTGGCGTGAACGTGGACGATGGCACCAGCGGCCAAGGCGGCGCGATGTTCGGCCGCCAGGCGCACGTGGGCTTGTCCGGCGCCTTCGGTTCGGTCTCGCTCGGTCGCCAATACACCGCGCTCTACGCCGCCACGAACGACCACAGCCTGTTCACCAGCGCGGCCGCCGGCCCGTCCACCGCACTCATCGGCGGCTTCGGCGGCGGCTACGAGCTGGTGCGCGGTGCGTCGGCCACCGGTGCGCCTCCGCAAGCGGGCGCCACGGGCAACGGTGGTCCCGCGCGGATCAACAACTCGATCAAGTACGAATCCCCGAGCCTGGCCGGCTTCAAGCTGGGCGCGGTCTACGGCATGGGTGAAGTCGCTGGCGCCAGCGGCGACAACCAGGTGATGGAAGCCTCGGTGCGCTACACCGGCCATGGCTTCGACGTGATCGGCTCCTACCTCACCGACGAGGCCCGTGGCGGCATCGGCGTGAATTCGACGGACGCGCGCATTGGCACGCTCTCGGGCGCCTACAACTTCGCGCCGTTCCGCGTGGTGGCCGGCTACATCAACTTCGACGACAAGCGCGTGGCCGATCTCGATGGCGAAGGCGCCTGGATCGGTGTGGACTACCAGACCGGCAAGACCACCTGGAAAGCGCAGTACGTGCTCAACTCGCCCAAGAACCTGAGCAACGCGGACAGCAAGGCCTTTGGCGTGGGCGTGGTGTACGACCTCTCCAAGCGCACGGCCCTCTATTCGAGCCTGACCCGCTTCCGCAACGACGCCAACGCCGGCGCCGGCGGCCTGGGCCGTTTCAACGCGGCCCTGCCGGCCGGCCTGACCTCGGCGGCGGACAACGACATCACCGAGTTCGCCGTCGGCATC
The DNA here is from genome assembly GCF_058787875.1 of Hydrogenophaga sp. FW305-3-2-15-A-LB1. Taxonomy (NCBI): domain Bacteria; kingdom Pseudomonadati; phylum Pseudomonadota; class Betaproteobacteria; order Burkholderiales; family Comamonadaceae; genus Hydrogenophaga; species Hydrogenophaga sp. FW305-3-2-15-A-LB1. The sequence goes on from NZ_JBYTAE010000073.1 coordinate 2,662, forward strand.
CGCCACACGTTCTGAACTTTTTCTGGAAGGCGCCGCTCATACACCCATCTGGTGGCGGCGCCGCCGCAACGTCTCTCCAAGGGTGGTCCATCCCAGATGACTCCACCTTTTTCACAGCCCCTTCGGGGGCTGTTTTTTTTTGCGCGAAGAAGAAGCGCTGGGGTCGCTGAAAAGATGCATAGATTGGATCAATAGTTAACGATAAATTTTTGAATGGATTAAATGGCTGAGGGGGCGTGCGCTGTCACGGATCTGTCAAACGGCGTCGAAATACTGCCCTCATCCCAGTTGCAAGGCCCATCGCCACCCCGGCGCGCAAGGCCTCCATTCCATGAATCCCATCGTCTTGAGCGCAAGCGCCGTGCACCGCAGCTACGGCAGCCATCAGGCATTGCGCAATGTGTCTCTGGAGGTCCGGCGCGGTGAGCGCGTGGCCCTGCTGGGGGCGTCCGGCTCCGGCAAGTCGACGCTGATCCGGTGCCTGTGCGGGCTCGAAACCACCGACCCGGACGGCGGGCGCATCGAGGCCTTCGGCCAGTTGCTGCAGGCCCGGGGCCGGCTCAGCCCGGACATCCGCGCCCTGCGGCGGCGCATCGGCGTGATCTTTCAGCAGTTCAACCTGGTCGGCCGCCTGAGCGTGATGCAAAACGTGATGACGGGCCTGGCCGCGGAGGCGCCGCTGTGGCGCGCACTCGCCGGCCGGTACGACATGAGCGACCAGGCCCGGGCCTTGGACGCGCTCGATGCCATCGGCCTGATGCCTCAGGCCTTCCAGCGGGCGTCCACGTTGTCGGGTGGGCAGCAGCAACGCGCGGCCATCGCGCGCGTCCTATTGCAAGGCGCCGAACTGGTGCTGGCCGACGAGCCGGTCGCGTCCCTGGATCCGCAGTCCACCCACCGCGTGATGGAGCAACTGGCCGCCCTGAACCGCGAGTCGGGCATGACGCTGGTGGTGAGCCTTCACCACGTGGCGCTGGCGCAGCGCTACTGCGATCGCGTGGTGGCGCTGCGCGATGGCGCCCTGGTCTACGACGGCCCCAGCAATGCACTGACGCCGGGTTTCCTCCAACACCTCTACGGCACCGCCGCGGCGGAACTGCTGCACGAGCCCGGCACCGAGGCCCCTGCGCGCGACATGTTCCCACTGGCGCTGGCGGCCTGAGGCCGGCGCCCGCTTCTCTCACACCCCAACCTCCCAAAGGAAATTCCATGTTCAAGCTTCACACCCTGGCCATCGCCGCGCTGTCGCTCGCGGCCACCGTCGCCCATGCGCAGGACATCAACTTCGGCATCATCGCCACCGATTCGGCCTCGACCCAGCGCGAACGCTGGGAGCCCTTCTTCCGCGACATGGAGAAGAAGACGGGCCTGAGCGTCAAGTCCTTCTACGCACCCGACTACGCGGGCGTGATCGAGGCCATGCGCTTCAACAAGATCCAGGTGGCCTGGTACGGCAACAAGTCGGCCATGGAAGCGGTCGATCGCGCCAACGGCGAGGTCTTCGCGCAGGTCATGTTCGCCGACGGCAGCTTCGGCTACAAAAGCCTGCTCATCACCCGCCAGGACAGCCCGTTGAAGTCGTGGGACGACGTGGTGAAGAACGGAAAGTCGCTGAACTTCGGCATCGGCGACCCGAACTCCACGTCCGGCTTCCTCGTCCCCACCTTCTACCTGTTCTCGCAGAACAAGATCGACTACCGCACGGCCTTCAAGACCGCGCGCAACGCCAGCCACGGCGCCAACATCCAGTCCGTGCTGGCCCGCCAGATCGATGTGGCCACCAACAACACCGAAGAGCTGGACAAGCTCAAGGCCAACAAGCCCGAGCTGGCCAGCCAGATTCGCGTGCTGTGGGAAAGCCCCCTGATCCCCAGCGACCCCTTCGTCTGGCGCAAGGACCTGGACCCGGCCGTCAAGGCCAAGCTCAAGGGCTTCATCCTGAACTACGCCAAGACCGACGAGCAGGAAAAGACGATTCTCAAGAACATCTACAACTACGGGGGCTTCCGCGAGTCGAGCAATGAACAGCTGGTGCCGATCCGCCAGCTCGAGCTGTTCAAGGACCGCAGCAAGATCGAGAACGACGCCGCGCTGGATGCCGCGACGCGGGCCAGGCAGATCGCCGACATCGACGCCAGGCTGGCGGCCCTGAAGCTGTGAGCGCCACGACCCTCCCCCGCGCCGCGCCCAGCGCGGCGGCGCTGGATCGACTGAGGGCGCGCGCCGAAAGCGAGCGGCCGGGCCTGCTGACCTACCTGGCGTGGGCCGTGGTGCTGGGCGTGCTGGCCTGGGCCTGGCGCGGCGCGGAGATCCGGCCGCTCGATCTGATCCGCGACGCCGGCAACATCGGCACCTACGCCAGCGACTTCTTCCCGCCGGACTTCCGCGACTGGCGCATCTACGCCAACGAGATGCTGGTCACCGTGCACATCGCCATCTGGGGCACGGTGTTGGCGCTCGTGGCGGCGGTCCCGGCCGGGTTGCTGTGCGCCTCGAACGTGGCACCGCCCTGGGTGTACCAGCCCATGCGCCGCCTCATGGACGCCTGCCGAGCCATCAATGAAATGGTGTTCGCGATGCTGTTCATCGTGGCGGTCGGCCTGGGTCCGTTCGCAGGTGTGCTGGCGCTGGCCATCCACACCACCGGCACGCTCGCCAAGCTCTTCTCCGAGTCGGTGGAAGCCATCGACCCGCGCCCGGTCGAAGGCATCCGCGCCACCGGGGGCCACCGTCTGGTGGAGGTGATCCACGGTGTCATTCCGCAGGTGCTGCCGCTGTGGCTCAGCTTCACCTTGTACCGTTTCGAGTCGAACGTGCGCTCCGCCTCGGTGGTGGGCATGGTGGGCGCCGGCGGCATCGGGGTGGTGCTGTACGAGGTGATCCGCAGCTTCCAGTACGGGCAGACCGCCGCGGTGCTGTTGATCCTGGTGGTGACGGTCTCTCTGATCGACCTGGTGTCGGCCAAGGTGCGAAAACGATTCATCTGAAAAACGCCTTGCCCGTTTCTCATCGAACTTCAAAAAAATGACGGACATCCTTCACACGCCCAGCACCGCGCCGTCCCACTTCGACCTGATCGTCGTGGGCGCCGGCATCGTGGGTCTGGCCCATGCGTACACGGCTGCCAGCCGAGGCCTGAAGGTCTGCGTGGTCGAGCGCGACGCCGCCTGCATCGGCGCGTCGATCCGCAACTTCGGCTTCGTCACGGTCACGGGCCAAGGCGCGGGCAGCACCTGGCGCCGGGCGCGCCGCTCGCGCGAGGTGTGGGACACGGTGGCCCCACAAGCCGGCATCGACGTCCTGCACCGCGGCCTGTACCTCTGCGCGCGGCGACCGCTGGCACGCACCGTGGTGGAAGCCTTCATGCGCACAGAGATGGGTGAAGGCTGCGAGCTGCTCACGCCGGCCGAGGCCCGGCGCCGTGCACCGGTGCTGCGGCTGGATGAAGCGCAGGCCGTCCTGTACAGCCCGCACGACATGCGGGTGGAGTCCCGCACCGCCATCGGCTTGCTGGCCCGCTGGCTGGCCGAGCGGCACGGCGTGGTCTTCCGCTTTGGCGAAGCCGTGCTGGAGGTCGCCACGCCGCGCGTTCGAACCTCGCGCGCCGTGCTGCACGCCGATCGCGTGGCCGTGTGCACCAACGCCGAACTGCACGGCCTGTTCTCCGAGCGGCTGGCCGCTCAAGACTTGCGCCTGTGCCAACTGCAGATGTTGCGGGTCACGCCAGAGGCCGGGTTCCGGCTGCCGGGCTCGGTGATGGGCGATCTGAGCCTGGTTCGCTATCACGGCTACAGCCAATTGCCCGAAGCCGCGCCCTTGCTCGCCCAGCTGCGGCACGAAGAGAGCGAATCGCTGGCCCACGGCATCCACCTCATCGTGGTGCAAAGCGCCGACGGTTCGCTGGTGGTGGGTGACTCGCATCACTACGGCGCGGCACCCGAGCCGTTCGCGCAAGAGCACGTGGACGCATTGATCCTGCGCCACCTTCGCGAGACGCTCCAGCTCCAGCAGGCGACCGTCAGCGCCCGGTGGGTCGGCACGTACCCTTCGTCCGCCACCCGCGACTGCTTCATCGACGCCCCCGACGATGCCACGCGCCTCGTGCTCGTGACCAGCGGCACCGGCGCGAGCACCGCCTTCGGCATCGCCGAAGACGTGTTCGCGGCCTGGTAGCCCCCGTTCGGCCCTCAGGCCAGCTTGAGCCCGATCACGCCAGCGAGGATGAGCGCGATGCACAGCAGGCGCAGCGGCGCGACCGGGTCGCCCAGGAGCGCCATGCCGAGCAGCGCAGCGCCCGCCGCGCCGATGCCGGTCCACACGGCGTAGCCCGTGCCCACGGGCAGCGTGCGCAGCGAGAGCGAGAGCAGCACCACGCTGAACACGCCGGTGGCGACCGTGAGCAGCGAAGGCCACAGGCGCGTGAAGCCCAGCGAGGACTTCATCGCCAGGGCGAAGGCGATTTCCAGCAGGCCGGCGATGCCGAGCAGCGTCCACGCCATGGCGTTCAGGCCTTGGCGGCGGCGGCGGCAGGTGTGGCGCGGAAGGCGACACCGAAGCGGTTGAAGGCGTTCATGAGGCCGATGGCGTAGGTGAGGTCGGCCAATTCCTTGTCGCTGAACTCGGCGGCCGCGGCCGCGTAGTCGGCATCGGGCACGCCGGTGTCGGCCACGCGCGTGACGCTCTCGGCCCAGGCCAGCGCGGCGCGCTCGCGGGGGGTGAACAGGCCACGCGCGTCGTGCCACACGGGCACCAGGGCGAGCTTGTCCACCGCGAGGCCGCCCTTGAGCAGGTCGCGGGTGTGCATGTCGATGCAGAAGGCGCAGCCGTTGATCTGCGAGACGCGCAGGTACACGAGGTCGACCAGGCCCTTGGGCAGGCCGCTTTTCTGGACGCTGGCGTACACGCCGCCAAAGGCCTTGTAACTCTCGGGCGAGACCTGGGCGTATTCGATGCGATTCGGGTTCATGGCGGTTCCTTGAAAGAAAGTTTCGAAGGTCGCCATGGTGCGCATTCATGGCCCATCCAGAAAGAGCCAAGATGCGCGTTTCTCTCTGGGTCATGATCTGGCCCCTTCCGCTACAGCAGCCGCAGGATGCGCGCGCCGAGCTTCTCGGCCACGGCCTCGGTCTCGATGTTCGTGAAGCCGAGCAGCAGGGCCGGCGCCACGGGCGCGTCCATCGCCCAGTCCGACAGCGCCTCGGCGGACAGGCCTTCTTCGCGCAGGCGCGCGGCGAGCCGGCGGTCGGAGCGGCGGGCCTTGAGCCGCAGCACCAGGTGCATGCCGCCGGGCGGGGCGTCGATGCTGAAGTGGGCGCCGAGCACGCGGTCGAGGCCCGCCGTCGCGGCCTCGCGGCGCTGCGCGTACAGCTTGCGCATGCGCTGGATGTGGCGCGCGAAATGGCCTTCGGTGATGAAGCCTGTGACGATGGCCTGCGTGAGCGCGGGACTGCCGCCGGCAAAGACCTCGCTGACCTGCTCGAAGCGCGCCACCTGCGAGGGCGGCACCACCAGGTAGGCCAGGCGGATGCCGGGAAACAGCACCTTGCTGAAGGTGCCCGCGTACAGCACGCGGCCTTCGCGGTCCAGGCTCTTGAGCGCGGGCAGCGGGCGGCTGACGTAGCGGTATTCGCCGTCGTAGTCGTCCTCCACGATCCAGGCCTTGGCGCGCGCGGCCCAGTCCAGCAGGGCCTGGCGGCGCGGCAGCGAGAGCGACACGCACAGCGGGCTCTGGTGCGCGGGCGTCACCACCGCCGCGCGCGCGCGGGGCGCGAGCTTCAGGCCCTGGGCCACCTGCAGACCCTCGCCATCCACCGGCACCGGCACGGGGGTGATGCCCCGCTGGCCGAGCAACTCGCGCGTGGGCGGGTAGCCGGGGTCTTCCAGCCACACGCGGTCGCCCTCTTTCAGCAGGGCGTGCGCGATCAGCTCCATGGTCTGGCGGTAGCCCGAGGTCACGAACACCTGCGAGGCCGAGCAGGCGATGCCGCGCGAGACCTGGAGGTAGGCGGCGATCTCGGCGCGCAGCGCGGGCAGGCCTTGCACCGGCGGGTGCGCCATGTCGGCCGGCTGCATGGCGCGCACGCAGCGCGCGCCCAGGCGCGCCCAGATCTTGCGCGGGAAGGCGTCCAGCGCGGGCAGGCCCAACTGGAACGGCAGGATGGAGTCAGGCCGGAAACCCGCCGCCGCGCTGCCGCTGCGCGGCGGCCGCTCGGGCAGGGCCACGGGCATGCGCGGCTTGAGGCCCGGCGTCACGATGGTGCCGGCCTGGCCCCGCGCCTGGATGTAGCCCTCGGCGCTGAGCAGCGCATACGCCGCCTCCACCGTGCCCCGGGCCAGGCCCAGCTCGGTCATCAGCGCCCGCGCGGACGGGATGCGGTCGCCGGGCTTGAGCACGCCGCTGGCGATGGCGCTGCGAAAGCGCTCGTGGATCTGGCGGTAGAAGGGCTCGGTGGACGACGGGTCCAGCGGCGAGAGGGCGGGTGACGGTCGGTTCGGCATGGCCCAGCCATCTTATCGATTCATGGCTCTTTTCGATGGGCCATGCCGGCCCAAGAATGCCGCCCATGAACATCCTTCACCTCAGCTTCAGCCCCCGTGGCCCCGACTCCGAGAGCCACCGGCTCGCCCTGCGCATCATCGAGCACCTGCAACGCGCCCACCCCACGGCGGCGCGGGTCGAGCGGGCGCTGGGCACCGACGCGCCGCCGCCCATCGATGGCGCGCACGCCACCGCGCTGGGTGCCGCGCAGGCCTCGCCGGCCGAGGCATCGAACGCGGGCACGCTGTCCCTCTCCGAAACCCTCATCAGCGAACTCGAGCGGGCCGACGTGGTGGTGATCGCCACGCCCATGCACAACTTCAGCGTGCCCGCCGCGCTCAAGGCCTGGATCGACCACATCGTGCGCGTGCGCCGCAGCTTCGACGTGGGGCCTCAGGGCAAGCTCGGCCGGCTGCGCGACCGCCCGGTGCTGGTGGCCGTGTCCTCGGGTGGTGCGTTCTCGGGCGAGCGCGCGCGCCAGCCCGACTTCCTCACGCCCTACCTGCGCGCCGTGCTGGCCGTGATCGGCCTGCGCGATGTCACCTTCTTCACGGTCGAGGGCACCGGCGGCGGCGCGGAGGCCGTGGCGCAGGCCCGCGCCCGGGCCGAGCGCGCGCTGCAGGCGCACTTCGACGCGATCTGAACGCCCGCTCAGGCCACCTGCGCCGCCGCGCGCGCCACGCCGTCGCGCAGCCACACGTGCGCCGGGTCGTGGTCGTTGCGGCTGTGCCAGACCGCGCGGAAGGTGGACAGGGCGCTGGGGTAGGGCGGTTCGCGCATGCGCAGTTCGCCGCCTTCGGCCAGGTTGCGCGCGAGCGACGACGGCATGATGGACAGCATGTCCGAGCCGCGCAGCAGCGCGGGAATCGCCAGCGAGTGCGGCACGGTGGCGCGGTAGCGCGGCGCCAGGCCCACGGCGGACAAGGCCTCTTCGAGCGCATGGCGGTCGAACATCTCGGCCTGCCGCGCCAGCCCCCGCTCCAGGATGAAGCCGCCCACCGCGCCTTCTTCCTGCCCACCCACCGACACCGTCACCAGCGGGTAGCGCGCGAGGTCCGCCAGCGCGAGCTTTCGGCGCGAGGCCGGGTGGTCCTTGCGCATCACGATCCGCTCGCCCTGCGTCATGAGCGTGCGCGAGCTCAGGCGCGAAGGCACCTGCGCGAAGATGCCCACCGCGAGGTCGATGCGGCCCACGTCGATCTGCTCCGCGAGGTCCAGCCGCGTGGAGGGGCGCACCACCAGGTCGATGCCCGGCGCCTCCAGCGCCATCAGCCGGCTCAGCTCGGCCACCATCACCGCCGTGAGGTGGTCGTTGGCGGCGAGCACGAAGCGCCGGGTGGAGCGCGCCGGGTCGAACGGCTCCACGCCCAGCGTGGCCTCGATGCGGCGCAGCGCATCGCGCAGCTCGTCGGCCATGGCCATGGCGCGCGCCGTGGGCACCATGCCCTTGGCCGTGCGCACGAACAGTTCGTCGCCCACCACCTCGCGCAGGCGCGTGAGCGCGTGGCTCACCGCCGACTGGCTCAGGTTCAGGCGTTTGCCCGCGCGCAGCAGGTTGCGGTCTTCGTGCACCGCGTCGAACACCTTGATGAGGTTCAGGTCGATGCGTCCGATGCTCATGGCGTGTCCTTGGCGAATTGCATGGCGTGCATTTTGCTCTTGCAAAAACAGCGATTCCATTCAAGTCGATCGATGGCGATCATCCGCACATTCCCCCCTGAAACCCACGGAGCCCACCATGAACACCCTCTCGCGCCGGCGCTTCGGCGCCACCAGCCTGGCCGCCCTGGCCGCCACCGCCTGGCACCCCGCCAGCTGGGCGCAGACCACCGTGCGCCGGCTGCTCGTCGGCTACCCCCCGGGTGGCACGCTGGACCAGACCGCGCGCCGCGTGGCCGAGGCCTGGCGCAAGCAGGGCGCGAGCTTCATCGTGGACAACCGCGCGGGCGCCGCCGGTCGCGTGGCCAGCGCGCAGCTCAAGCGCGAGCGCGCCGACGGCAACACCCTGCTGTGCACCCACACCTCGGCGCTCAGCATCTACCCGCACGTCTACACCAAGCTCATGTACGACGCGGTGGCCGACTTCGTGCCCATCTCGCCCGTGGTCTCGGCCACCTGCGCGCTGGCGGTGGGCCATGCGGTGCCCGCCTCGGTGAAGACACTGGCCGACTACGTGAAGTGGGTGCGGCAGTCGCCCGCCCACGCCATGTACGCCTCGCCCGCCGCCGGCTCGATGGCGCACTTCCTGGGCTTCCAGTTCTCCGAGGCGGCCGGCCTGCAGCTGCAGCACGTGGGCTACCGCGGCTCGGCCCCGGCCATGAACGACCTGCTCGGCGGCCAGATCCCCGCCTACCTCGGCTTCGTGGCCGACTTCCTGCCCTACCTGCAGAGCGGCAAGCTGCGCATTCTGGCCGTGAGCGGCGAGAAGCGCTCGCGTTTCCTGCCGGCGGTGCCGAGCTTTCCGGAGCAGGGCTACGCCGCGCTCACCGGCGTGGAGTCGTACGGCCTCTTCGCGCCGCCCGGCACGCCGGAGGCCACGGTGAAGACGCTGCACGAGGCGGTGACCGCCGCCAGCCGCGACGAGGCCCTGGTGGCCGGCTTCGAAGAGGTGGGCCTGGAGCTGTTCAGCCTCAGCCCCAAGGCCTACGAGCGCTACATCCAGACCGAGCGCGACAAGTGGGGGCCCGTGGTGCGCGCGTCCGGCTTCAAATCCGAGGAATGAAGATGACACCCCAAACCACCGACGACCGCGAAGCCCTCATCCAGCGCAGCATCGCCTTTCTGGACGAGGTCAAGGACATGACCGCCGGCACGCCCCTGGAGCGCTGGCTGAACAGCACGCACGGCCCGGGCAGCGCGCTGTACGAAGACCTCGCCCGCCTCGTGAAAGCCGGCGTGCGCGACGGCTGGGCCGCCAACGTCGAGATCACCGGCCCACACTACCGCCGCAGCCGCATCGCCGAGCCTTCGGAACGCACGCACTGGTTCAGCATCACGGCGGTGGTCATGGACAGCACCGGCAACACGCAGGGCAACCCGGGCCACACCTTTCGCGGCCAGTACCACGCCCACCCCTACGGCGAGCTGAACATGGTGATCCCGCTCAACCCCGGCGCCGCGCTGGCCGGCCCCAATGGCTGGTGCGAAGGCGGCTGGACCGCGCCCGGCCCGGGCAGCCACCACTACCCCGAGGCGCGCGGCGGCGCGGTCATCGCGCTGTTCTACCTGCCCGCCGGGCGCATCGCCTACCACCCGCCGCCGGTGGAAGCGGCCACGGAGAACGCAACGTGAACGGGCCTTCCCTCCAAGACACCACCCGCGTGGTCGATGGCGTGATGCGCTCGCGCCGGACCCTGCGCGCCTTCCGGCCCGAGCCGGTGCCGCGCGCGCTGCTCGAAGAGCTGCTGGCCGTGGCCGCCACCGCGCCGAGCAACTCCAACACCCAGCCCTGGCGCGTGCACGCCCTCGCCGGCGCGCCCCTGCAGGCGATGGGCGACGCGCTGGTGGCCGCCTTCCGCGAGAACCGCCTGCCACCCTCGCCGCATTTCCCCGAGCCCCTGCCCGAGGAACACGCGCAGCGGCAGCGCGATTTCGGCGCGATCTACTACCGCACCCTGGGCATCGCCGTCACCGACATGCCGGCCCGCATGCGCCAGACCGAGAAGAACTTCCATTTCTTCGGCGCGCCGGTCGGCCTGATCTTCACCATCGACGCCCGCCTGGCGCCGCACAGCTGGCTGGACCTGGGCCTGCTGGTGCAGAACGTGATGATCGCGGCCAGCGCGCGCGGCCTGGGCAGTTGCCCGCAGGTGTCGTTCGCGCGTTTCCACCCGGTGGTCGCGCAGCACCTCGGCCTGCGGGAGAACGAACTCACGGTGTGCGGCATGTCGCTCGGTTACCCCGAGCCAGACGCGCCCGTCAACCGCATGGCCATGCCGCGCCGCGAGGTGAGCGAGTTCGTCAGCTTCGAATGTTTCGACGCGCCACCGCGCGCGTGAATGGGCGTGCTCAGCGCGCCGGCGTCACGCGCCAGACGGTGTTGGACAGGTCGTCCGCCACGATCAAGGCGCCCTTGGGGTCCACGGTCACGCCGACCGGTCGGCCCATGGTCTTGCCGTCGCTCTGGAAGCCGGTGACGAAGTCGACCGCCGGGCCGCTGGGGCGGCCGTTGGCGAAGGGCACGAAGACCACCTTGTAGCCCACAGGCTCGTCCCGGTTCCAGCTGCCGTGCAGGCCGATGAACGCCCCCTCGGCGAACGGCGCCGCGGACCCAGGCTGCACGAAGGACAGCCCCAGAGGCGCCGAGTGCGACGGCAGGGCGAAGTCCGGGCGCACCGAGGCCTGGACCTTTTTGTCGTCCTGGGGCTGCACGCGGCGGTCGACGTTCGGGCCCCAGTACGCATAGGGCCAGCCATAGAACAGCCCTTCCCGCACCGACGTGAGGTAGTCCGGCACGAGGTCGGGGCCGAGCTCGTCGCGCTCGTTCACCACCGCCCAGAGCTGCCGGCTGGTGGGCTCGAACGCCAGCGCCGTGGGGTTGCGCAGGCCGGTGGCGAAGGTGCGCGTGGCGCCATGGCTGGCATCGATCTGCCAGACCACGGCGCGGTTCTCTTCCACCGCCATGCCGCGCTCGCCGATGTTGCTGTTGGAGCCGATGCCCACGTAGAGGTAACGGCCCTCGGCATCGGCCGCGAGCGACTTCGTCCAGTGGTGGTTGACCGCCGAAGGCAGCTTGGTGACGCTCACGGGCGCCGCCGTGGCCTGGGTCTGCCCGGCCACGTAGTCGAAGCGCACCAGTTCGTCCTGGTTGGCGACGTACAGCTTGTTGCCCACCAGCGCCAGGCCGTAGGGCGCATTGAGGTCCTTCGCGTAGACCCATCGGCCTTCGTAGGTGCCATCGCCATCGGCATCGCGCAACAAGGTCAGCTGGTCGCCGCCCTTGACGGCGGTGTTGCCCTTGGCCTTGATGATGCCGGCGATGTAGTCCTTGGGCCGCAGGGTCGGCGCACCGCCGCCCTTGCCTTCGGCCACGAGGATGTCGCCATTGGGCAGCACCAGCGACTGGCGCGGGACTTTCATGTCGGTGGCGATGGACTTGATCGTCCAGCCTGGCGGCACGGTGGGCCGGCGCTCGCCCCAGCCGGCGGGTTCCGCGATGCGCATGCTCGGCAGCAAGCCCCGCTGCGGGGGCGGCAGCTCGGGGTTGGCGGGTTGCTGTGCGCCGCTCGCCGCGGCCGCCAAGGCCAGGGTGGTGCCCATCCACAGGGCCCGGGCCGTCATGCCGTCCTCCGCAGAAAACCGGCCAGCCCGCTCGCGCTGGCCGCCACGGCGAGCACCACCACCACGGCCGACAGGATCAGGCCGGCCGGCATCGTGGCCCAGCCATCCTTGCCGTGGATCAAGGCGTTGACGAAGCCGACGACGAAGGTGATCAGCAGCAAGGCCAGATAGAGCAGGCCCCCACGTGGACGTTGGGCCGACGCACGCAGCGCGTCCACGGCGGCCCACAACAGCACCGGGCCGGCGATCAGCAAACCGCCCGCGTTCAGCCACGCGGCGAAGTTGAGCCACTGGATTTCCTGGCTGCCGGCGTAGGCCCAGTCGCTGAGCAGCGCGCCCAGGAAGAGCGGCACGGAGGAGAGGGCGAAGATGGCATGCATTCGGGTATTCACGGTCCAACAGCGGTGTTGCTGAGGCCATGATCGCCAGGGGCTGGGGCAGGTGTCTGTTCGCCACCGAACAGTGCACGATGTCGCTCCGTGGTGTCATGCACGTGGAGGTACATGCCTTGGACGAACTGAGGAGGTGGGTTCCCTACTGCGGCGAGGCACCCGGCCCGGAGGTCTGGCTGAGCCGATGGAACCTCGACCCCGTGCTCGGGGCCGTTCTGTTGCTGGCGGCGCTGGCCCTCTGGCGCATGCCGGTGGGCAGCGATGCCACGCCCCGCCGGCGCCTGAGCCTACGGGGCGCGTGGGCCCTCGCGGTGGTGCTCTACGTGTCGCCGCTGTGCGCGCTGAGCTCGACCTTCTTCACCGTGCGGGTGATCCACCACCTCGCGCTCGTGCTGGTGATGGCGCCCTTGCTGGTGTTCGGCCTGGAGCCCTGGCTGCGGCGCTTGCCGGTGTCGCTCTGGAGCGCCACGGCCATCGCCACCGTGGTGTTCTGGATCTGGCATGCGCCGGCGCCGTACGCGGCGGCCCTGTCGTCGGACGGGATCTACGCGCTGATGCAAGGCACGCTGCTGGCCAGCGCCATGGCGTTCTGGCTCGCGGTGCGTCGGGCCGCGCCGGCCGTGGCGATGGGCGCCGTGCTGGTCACGACGGTGTGGATGGGGCTGCTGGGTGCCTTGATCACCTTCGCCGGGCGGCCGCTGTATCCCCCGCACTTCGCGTCCGCCCTGAGCTGGGGCGTGGCGCCGCTGGAAGACCAGCAACTCGCCGGCATCACGATGTGGGCGCCGGGCAGCATCGCCTACCTGGCCGCGGCGATGTGGATCGGCTGGCGCTGGATGGGCGCCGAACGCGCGCGCGGCGTGCGCGCCGACCTCGCATGAACCTCATTGCCGCCATCGAATGGGCCGAGGGCTACAACCGGCGCGGCCTGTACTCGCCGATCGGCGTCACCTTCCACTGGGTGATGGCGGCGCTGATGATCTTCCAGCTGGCCCATGGCTGGTACCTGGGCTGGCAGCCGGTGGGGGGCGACAAGTACGTCGGTTACCAGACCCACACGCAGATCGGCCTGACGATCATGCTGCTGGGCACGCTGCGCCTGTTCTGGCACAGCCAGCTCAGCGGCCCCGACACCGTGGACGAGACCTCGTTGGCGGGCAAGGCCAGCCGCCTGCTGCAGACCTGGTTCTACGTCAGCTTTTTCGCTTTGCCGATCAGCGGCTGGGTGATGTGGTCCACCTTGCCCAGCGACCTGCAGCTGTCGATCGCGGGCCTGATCCCGTTTCCCAACCTGCCCTTCGATCAGTTGTCCGAGGGCCTGCAGCACCGCCTGATGCAGTGGGCCGCGACCGCCCACTTCTGGATCGTGTGGATCACGGCGCTCCTCATTCCCGGCCATGCCGGGGCGGCCGTGCTGCACTACGTGATCAAGCGCGACCGCGTCCTGCCTTCGATGTTCGACCTCAACGGCCCGGACTCGCCGGGCGTGGTGGGATCCGCGCCAGATAAAGGCCCAGTTGCCTGACCTGCCCGGCATCGAGCTGCTGCGCCACCTCCAACATCCCATGCTTGCCGTCATTGCGCCGTTTCGACCGCTGCCAGTCCTGCAATTGCTGGCTCAGGTAGAAGGCCGGCTGGGCGTTCAGCGGCGGCCCGTTCTCGCTGCCCACGCCTTCGGCGCCGTGGCACTGCTGGCACGCGCGCGCATACAGCGCCGGCGTCGCGGCATCGATGGTTTCCTGCGTGGCGGGTGCCACCGCCTGCGGCGGCAGGGCGGCGTAGTGGTTGGCCACCCGCACGCGTTCGTGGCTGTCGAGAAAACGCGCCACGTCGCGCATCACCTCGTGCGGCCGCAGGCCGGCGGCGTAGTCTTCCATCTGCTTCTGCAGGTAGCCCGCCGGCAGGCCGGCGAGCCGCGGCGCGTCGAAACCATTGCCCTCGCCGCGCACACCGTGGCAGGTCGCGCAGGCGTAGCGCGCGCCGGCTTCGCCGCCGCTCATCGCGATGAGTTCGCCGCTGCGGCTCCAGCGGTCGTCGCTGGGGGTCTTGCGGTCGGTGCAGGCCGTCGTCAGGAGCAGGGCGCACAGGGCCAGCCACAGCCGGCCGGGGTTCGCGGGCCGGTGTGTGTGCAGCAGCGGGTGGGTGCGCATGGAATCTAGATCATCGTTCATGCCGGGCCCCGGCGGCACATTGAGGGGCTATTGCGGCCGCTGGCTGGTGCTGGCCTGCTTCAGCCTGGTGGCCTGCGACGGCCCGCCCGACCGCACGCCGACGCTGGGCGACGCCGACGCCGCCACCGGCCGACGCCTCGTCGCCGACAAAGGCTGCGTGGCCTGCCACACCTTCCCCGACGTGAAGTGGCCGCGCGGCGGGCTCGGGCCCTCATTGCACGGCTTCGCCCGGCAGGGCCTCATCGCCGGGCAGCTGCCGAACCAGCCCGGCGTGCTGATGCAGTTCGTCAGAAACGCGCCCGGGCTGGTGCCCGGGACGGCCATGCCGGCCATCACGATGTCAGACCAGGAAGCCCGCGATGTCACAGCCTACCTCCTCACGCTCCAGTCTCGCTGAGGCCCTGAGCGGCTGGCCCCCGCCCGTGCTCGATCCGCACGGCCCGTTCTCGAACACGGTCACCTCGCTCGCCTGGGTGCTGATCGCGCTCGTCACGCTGATCTTCGTGCTGGTCTGCGCGGCCCTCTGGGTGGCGCTGTACGGCAGCGACGAATTGCGCGCCAGGCTCGGTGGCGAAGGCGTCGTCAGATGGTTCGGGCTCATCGTCCCGACCGGCATCCTCTTCCTGCTGCTGGTCTGGGGCCTGACGCTGGCCGCAGGCATGAGCACCATCAAGGGCGACGAGCTGCGCATGCGCGTCTCGGGCAACATCTACTGGTGGCGCGTGTCCTACCTGGATGCGGCGGGCAACGAGGCGCACGCCGATGCCAACGAACTGCACATCCCGGTGGGCCAGCCGGTGGTGGTGGACATGGTGTCCGAGGACGTGATCCACAGCTTCTGGGTGCCCAAGCTCGGCGGCAAGATGGACATGATCCCGGGCCGCACCAACCGGCTCAAGCTGCAGGCCGACAAGGCGGGCGTCTACGGCGGGCAATGCGCCGAATTCTGCGGCGGGGCGCACTCGCTGATGGGCTTCGTGGTGGTGGCGCACGAGCCGGCCGACTGGCAGCGCTGGCGCGAGGCGCGCCTGGCGCGCCAGCAGCCACCGCCGGCCCCGGCCGCAGCCCCCGTGAACGACGAGGTGCTGCGCGGCCGCCAGCTCTTCGGCGACATGGGCTGCGCGGCCTGCCACCGCATCGCCGGCACGGCCGCGCAAGGCTTGTCGGGCCCCGACCTCACGCACATCGGTTCGCGGCAGTCGCTCGGCGCCGGCATCCTGCCCAACAACCGCGGCACGCTGATCGGCTGGATCGGCGACAGCCAGTCGATCAAGCCCAACAACCGCATGCCCGCCTACCGCTCGCTGCAGGCCGCCGAGCTGCACGCCTTGGCCGCGTACATGGAGTCCTTGAAGTGACGAGCCGGATTCCCTCCGGCGTGGCGGGCGCGCTCGACGACGCGGCGAGCGCGCCGTCGGAAACCGGTTTCGACGCGCGGCTCTACGAGCGTTTTCCCACCAAGGGCCGAAGGCCGCGAGGTGAGCTCGAGGAACTGAAGAAGGTCTGGGAAACGCCCACGGGCTGGCGCGCCTTCAGCGCCGTCAACAACAACTTCATCGGCTTCCTGTTCATCGTCACGGCCTTCGGCTTCTTCGTCGCCGCCGGTGTGCTCTCGCTGGTGATGCGCGTGCAGCTGTCCGCGCCGCTGGCCGGCATCGTGCCGCAGGAGACCTACAACCAGCTGTTCACCATGCACGGCTCGGTGATGATGTTCCTGTTCGCCGTGCCCGCCGTCGAGGCCATCGCCGTGCTGCTGCTGCCGCAGATGATCGGCGCGCGCGACCTGCCGTTTCCGCGGCTGTCGGCGTATTCGTACTGGGCCTACCTGATCGGCGGCGTCGTCTTCTTCTGCTCGATCTTCTTCAGCCTGGCGCCGTCCGGCGGCTGGTTCATGTACCCGCCGCTGAGTTCGGCGGTCTACGCCCAGGGCATCAACGCCGACTTCTGGCTGCTGGGCATCGGCTTCATCGAGATCAGCGCGATCGCCGGCGCCATCGAACTCACCGTGGGCGTGCTGCGCACGCGCGCCCCCGGCATGACGCTGGCGAAGATGCCGCTCTACGCCTGGGCGGTGCTGATCTTCGGCGTGATGATCATCCTGGCCTTCCCCGCGATGATCATGGTGACTTTCCTGCTGGAACTCGAACGCGCCTTCAACTGGCCGCTGTTCGACGCCACGCGCGGCGGCGACCCGCTGCTGTACCAGCACCTGTTCTGGTTCTTCGGCCACCCCGACGTCTACATCATCTTCATCCCGGCCTCGGCGATGCTCTCGACCATGATCGTCACGGTCGCGCAGAAGCCGCTGGTCGGCCACGAGATCGTGGTGCTGGCGCTGATCGCCACCGGCTTCATCAGCTTCGGGGTCTGGGCCCACCACATGTTCACGGTGGGCCTGCCCGGCCTGTCGGCCGGCTACTTCTCCGCCGCGTCGATGGCGGTGGCCATCCCGGCGGGCGCCCAGGTGTTCGCGTGGATCGCCACGCTCGCGGCGGGCAGGATCCAGCGCAACGTGCCCTCGCTCTTTCTCGTCGGCGGCATCCTCATCTTCGTGATGGGTGGCCTCACCGGCGTGATGGTGGGCATGGTCGCTTTCGACGGCCAGGTCCACGACACCTACTTCGTCGTCGCGCACTTCCACTACGTGCTGATCGGCAGCATGGTGTTCCCGCTGTTCGCCGCGTTCTACTACTGGACGCCGATGATCAACGGCCAGCAGCTCTCCGAGCGCGTGGGGCGCTGGGTCTTCTGGCTCAACTTCGTCGGCGTGCACGTCTGCTTCCTGCCCATGCACCTGAGCGGGCTGATGGGCATGCCCCGGCGCGTCGACACCTACCTGCCCGGCCGGTCCATGGAGGTGCCCAACCTGATCTCGACCGTGGGCGCCTTCATCATGGCGGCCGGGGTGCTGCTGTTCCTGATCGACGCCATCCGCTGCTACAGCCGCCAGGGCATGGGCGGCGGCGGGGGGAACGCCCGCAACGTCTACCACGGCGGCACGCTGGAGTGGCTGTCCACCGGCAACTACGGCATCCGCTCCATTCCCGTCGTCAGCTCCCTCGAACCCTTGTGGGCCGATGCCCGGCTGCGCGAGAACGTCGAGGCCGGGCGCTACTTCCTGCCCGGCACCACCACCGGCGCGCGCGAGACGCTGATCACCAGCAGCTCGCGCGCCGAGCCGCAGTACGTGCAGATCATGCCCGGGCCCGCCTGGTCGCCGCTGCTGGCGGCGCTCTTCACCGCCGGCTTCTTCCTGCTGCTCACGGTGAAGGCCTTGACGCTGAGCGCGATCTGCGGCGTGCTCACCATCGTCTGCGTGATGCGCTGGGTCTGGCACAACGACCGGCACATCCCGCAGAAGCAGGTGGACGCGGGCGGGGGCATCCTGCTGCCCACCTACGTGACCGGCCCGCAATCGCACGGCTGGTGGGCCGCGGTGCTGCTGGTCATCGTGCTCGGGATGATCTTTCTGATGGCGATGTTTTCCTACCTCTACCTGTTCGGCGCCCACCCGGACTGGTGGCGCATCTCCGCGCCACGCGGCGCGCTGGCGCCTGGCCTGCTGCTGCTCGGCGCCTCGGCGGGCCTGGCCTACGCGGCCCGGCCCTTGCTGGCGAGGTTCAAGCGCGGCAGCGGGCTCAGCGCCGCCACCATGGCGCTGAGCATGGTGTGCCTCGTCGCGGCACTGGCGGTGGACAGCCTCGACTGGTGGAACGCCGGGCTGCGCGGCGATGCCAGCGGGCAAGGCGCGGCCATCTACGCCATGTTGGCGTGGCACAGCTCCATCGTGCTGGCGGTCGCGCTGTCGGCCGTGTACTACCTGGCGCGCTGGATGCGTGGCCTGGCGCCGGGCCCGGCCAACAAGACCCTGGAGGCGCTGCGCATCCTGTTCATGTTTGCCGCGTGCGAAGGCGCGGCCGGCCTGCTGTTGCCGCGCGTGCTGCCGTGGGGTGGCCTGTGAAGGCGCTCCAGCCATCGAGCGGGCGGCCGATCGTCACGGCCCTGGCCATCTGGTTCGCGCACTTCATGGTGATCTGGGCGGCGAGCGAGATCTGGCCGCACCAGTGGATGGCCAACGCAGTGGCCTGGGGCGCCACGGCGATCGCGCTGCTGGCCGTGGGCGTGCACGACGTCCGACTGAAAGCCCGACACGCCGATGGCCGCCTGCCGGGCTGGAGCTACCGCATCGCGCGAGGGTCCACCGCCATTGCCACGGCGGCGGTGGTGTTCAGCGCATTGCCTTCGGTGGTGTTTCTGCCCTGAGCGGCAAAACTTGCAGACCTCGGGGAACAGGCCGGGCACCGCGCCCAGGGCAGACGGGCGGGCACGCCAACTGCCGGAGACCCTGTGGGCGCCACACACCACGCCCATCGACCCGAAAGGAAACCACACCATGGCACGCAGCAGCATCCAGGGCACCACCCCTGCACCACCCGAACCCGCCGGCCGCGACACCGCCTCGCTCGGCCCCGGGGACTCCTCCGACAGCGGCAGCGACATGATGGGCATTGCCGACAGCGACGGCGGCGACCCCAACGCGCCCGCCGACTTCGACACCCGCGACGAACAGCGCCCCACCTTGCTCTCGCCCGACGCCCTGGCCTCGCCGAGCGACGCCGCAGGCACCGGCGAGAGCCGCAGCGCCGGTGGCGACGGCGGCAAGCGCGATGGCTGGGACATCGGCGTGGATCACGTGATCACGCCCGGCGGCACGGACGCCGCCTCCGACGACGAAGACCCCGACCTCGCCTTCATCGACGACGCCGAAGCTGGCGACCCGCTGAGCGACGAGGGGTTGGACGAGAGTGAGGAAGACGGCACGGCGCCACCGAGGCCGAGTTCACCGAAGTCTCCGAAAGCGTGATCTGGAGCGATCGGGGTTAACCGCTCTTCTTTCGCTTGGAGGGTGCTTAGCCCTTGGCCTGGGGCTTTCGCGCTGGAGCAATTGGCACCGTGGGCAATGGTGGCGGCGTCATGCCTGCGGCGAGCATGCCCACGTACTTCACCGCCTCGACCTGCTTCTCCGGAGAGCAACGTTCGAGGTCATCCACCACGGCGCGCAGCATCGGATTCAGGCCCGATCGCTTGACAAGGCGCTCGCCCGTCAGAACGTAGAGAGCGTCCACGCCCTCGGCAGCAAACCGCGCCAGCAACTCGGCCGTAAGGCGCTTGCGGCCGTTGCACACGTCGCGAAGACCGGCTCCATTCGGCTCGCCGATTTTCCGGGAGGCTTCGGCGATCGAGCCAAACCGATCCAGCTCGGCACGAAAACGAGTAACTAATTCTTCCACATCGACGGTTGACATTATCTGATATTTCCTCAAAACTACATCCAAAGTACTTATTTAAAAGACAAGCCTCTCACTTGCTTGTGTATTTTTCCGTTACTCAATGCTAGCCCAGGGAAGGAGCTACTTCGCCATGACCCGATCAGCTGACTCTTCGACACGCAAGCGCGTGCCCAACGGCGTCAACAGCTCGCGCCCCATCGCGCTGCGGCTCACGCCGGCCGAGCTGGAACGTGTGAAGGAAAGGGCCGAGCGCGAACACCGCTCCATGGCCAGCGTGTGCCGCCTCGCGGTGCTGCGTGAGCTGGGCATGAACGACACGGGGACCACCCCATGAAACTCCGCCAGATCCCACTGCCCGAGCCGGTCTACCTCATGCGCTGCACCGTGCCCGCGCAGCGCATGTCACTCTCGATTCAGCAACGCACGATGGCAGGCCTGAGCGTGGCCGCGAGTCGCACGGCGGAACCGGATGTGCCTGCGGTGGTGCTGCTGCAGGCACGCGAAGCCCCCTTCGACCTGGAATGGAGCCTCAGCCCCGCGCAGGCACGGGCGCTTGCGGCCAGGTTGATTGACGCTGCGGTGAACTGCAACAGGCTTGATAGCTTGGCTTGCACTGCCCCGTGCGGTTGAAGGACTCGCACTAACGCAGTAAATCGATCGCAGCGATTGCTGACGGCTGCGCTTGCGCACCGAACGTGCGATCTGCGCCACGTTGCGGTCATCCAGTCGTGACTATGAAGGTGTACGGCTTGCACACAGCGGTGCCACGGCTAGACTTCCGCAATCGGCCAGAAGCGGTCATCGGGCTTCCTCCATGAGAGACGACACCATGAAGTTTGAGATTCTGTACATCTTCGGCGACAAGCGCCCCGTGACCGTGTTTGCCAAGCAGCTTGAGACCGGTGACGTTTCGCTCTCTGACTCTCCCATGCTCGGCGGTGTGCCAATCAAGCGCCAGGTATCCCAACCACGTGCTCTCAGACCTGACGGTGAGCCTGACCTGACGCAATTCGCGTTTGTCCTTGCTTCCGCCAACGACTTGTCGCGACTCCAGAAAAGCCAAATTGTTGAATTGACGTAGCAGATTCCAAGGACTGTTTCGGGCCCAAAGCGGAAGCTGGACTATTCCCAAAGGTTGACCTTCCAGTGCCAGACAACGCCCGCGATGCCTAGGAGTATTCCGCATGCCGCCACTAGAGCCCCGATTGAGATGTGGAGAAGGAAGCCAATGAACGCTCCAACCATCGCAATAAAAAACCCTATGAGCGCAACCTTCATCCCGGCTTCCTCACGCGGATAGAGCAATCTTTGGAGGGCTCTCTTGCTTGGAGTCATCTAGATGGCGTCCCTAAGAAGTGCTTGGACATAGATGCTGTTTTGAGCAATGTCCGCCTCTGGCCGATTGCGGCAGTCTAGCGGTGACACTGCTTCCTGCAAGTCCTAGACCTTCACCGCCAATGGCTGAATGACTGCAATGTGTTGCAGATCGCACCTTGGCCACCCCCGCCCCGCGAAGGCTTTTCGGCCCACGCCAGAAACATCCGTTTACTCAAAACCTGCCGGATCGATAGACGCGAGCCCAGCTCGAAGGCAAGCTGTTTGTTGGTGGAGCGCTTGGACCCCACCCCCCCCAGGAGAAGGCGATGAGCATCCTGCAGGCACCCGTGGGCAAAGGGCACACCGTTCAAAGCGTGCACCATCTCGCGCGAATTTGCTGCACGCCCGCTGCAAGCAAGCTCAAGCGCGAAGCCTCCACTTCCACCCATTGGCAGACAGCGGATCCCGCTGTTCTTCAGACGCTCAGGACCGTGGTCGAAGCGGGCAATGAGAAGTTCGGCCACGGCTCACACTGGATAGAAAGACGCTACACGGCAGATGAGCCTTCTGCCCGCTAGAGAGAACGCTCAGGAGCCGGGCGAGGCCTTGCGTAACTCGGTGTTCAAGCCCGGGCAATGACCAGGTCGGCCATGGGCCGGGCCACGCAGGGCAGGCAATAGCCCTCTTCCTTTTCGTCGGCGCTCAGGCCGGGCCAGGGAATGTCGTAGCGCACTTGCCCTTGCAGCAGGCGGGCGATGCAGGTGCGGCAGGTGCCGTTGCGGCAGGACACCGGCCACTCGATTCCCGCGCGCGCCATCGCCGCGAACAGGCTGGTCTCGCTGTCGGCCTCGGCGGCCACGGCCTGGCCGTCAATCTGGATGCGGAAGGTTTTCATGCGCGTCGAAAGGGGAATGGCGTGGGCTTAGACTTTCCCCATGACCTTGGAATATTGGAAGTATGACGCGGGCACCGAATCCGTCGCCTCCCTGGTGATTCCCGCGGCACTGGGCCGCGCACGCACTTTCGACCTCGATGCCACCCTGCTGGTGTCGGTGCTGGCGGACGCCGCCGAGCCCTCGCACGAACTGGTCGTGGAGGTGGACGGTCGGCGTTTGTGGGCTCGCCATGTCCCGGGCCATAGCCCCGGCGAGACCGACGGCCTGGACTACCACTGCCGCCTGACGGTCGAGGCCGATGCCGAATGCCGCGTGCGCGCCAAGGCGAGCTGCAAGGGCTCGCGGGTGCTGTCGCTGGTGCTGGAAGCCCGCGAGACGGCTTACTGAGACCCCTCCATGGATGGTGGCTTCGGTTGCCGCTGACACGGCGCTGCGCTAGCCTGCGGCTTCCTTCCACCGTGCCCAGGAGCCTCCCATGCCCAGCCGTTCCCTTCTTCTCGCCAGCGCCGCCGTTGCCACTGTCGCCCTGATTGCGGGTTGCGGCGCCATGAAGCCATCGGGCGGCTCCCCCATGGGTTTCTTCATCACCAGCGCCAACCCCGGCAAGGGCGGCGACCTCGGCGGCCTGGCCGGCGCGGACCGCTTCTGCCAGTCGCTGGCCACCGCCGCCGGCGCGGGTGGCAAGACCTGGCGCGCCTACCTGAGCACCGCGGCCATGGATGGGCAAGCGGTGGTCAATGCGCGCGACCGCATCGGCTCAGGCCCATGGACCAATGCGAAGGGCGTCGTCGTCGCCACCAGCGTGGCCGACCTGCACAGCGCCAACGCCAAGCTCGGCAAGGACACCTCGCTGACCGAGAAGGGCGAAGTGGTCTCCGGCTTCGGTGATGCGGTCAACCGCCACGACATCCTCACCGGCTCGCGCCCCGACGGCACGCTGGCCGTGCCCGAGCCCGGCAAGGACACCACCTGCGGCAACTGGACCAAGAGCGAGGGTGGCTCCGCCATGGTGGGCCACCACGACCGCAAGGGCACCAACCCCGACCCGGTGGCCAACGCCTCGTGGAACTCGTCGCACGGCACGCGCGGCTGCAGCGTCGATCAGCTCAAGATGAGCGGCAGCGCGGGGCTCATGTACTGCTTCGCGACGAACTGACTGGGATGAATGCGTGCCCAGCCAGTCGCGGCTTTACGCGTCACCGCCGCGAACCTTGCGATCCACGTCGGCAATGGGCCGTTCAGTCGCTGCTTCGCCCGGCTTGCCACCAGCGGGGCGGGTCTGAGGCGCGCGGTCAGGGTGGGTAGGGTTGGCACCCGGGGCGCGGTTGTCGCCAGGGGGTTGTTGCTCAAGAGGCTTGCCCGGGGTCTGGCCCGGTGGGTTGGGTGTGATGGACATGCGTGGCTCCAAAGTGTTCCAGGACGAAATGAGTCCGTTGACACAGTGTCGACCCGCGCATCGGTCTGACCCATAGGCCGGTCATCCTTCCAGCTGTAGGCGCTGTCTGGCGCCACAGCGCAGGGCCTTCAGCGAGCGATCCGGATTCTGGACCGACGCACGCTACCGCTGCCCCACCGCGTGCATCACCGCCCGCCAGGCAAACACCATCGCCGGCCCCAGCGTCACCCCCGGCCCGGGGTAGCGCCCGCGCATGATGGACGCCATGTCGGCCCCGGCCGCGTACAGGCCTTCGATCGCCTGGCCGTCGCGGCCTAACACCCGCGCGTCCACATCGGTGCGCAGGCCCACGCTGGTGCCCGCATCGCCGGGCCACACGGTCACCGCGTAGAACGGCGCCGCCGCGATGGGGCCGATGCAGGGGTTGGGCGTGTGGGTCGGGTCGCCGTTGAAGCGGTTGAGTTCGCTCGTGCCTTTGCCGTAGTCCAGGTCCACGCCGGTGTGCGCGAAGCCGTTGTGGCGCGACACGGTGACGCGCAGGCCTTCGGGGTCGATGCCGAGCTGGCCCGCGAGCGCGGCCAGCGTGGGCGCGCGCTTGAGGTAGCCGGCGCGCAGGTAGGGCCGCAGCCGCCATGCGCCCGGGCGCACCAGGCCCAGGCCGTAGCGGTGCAGAAAGTGGGCGTCGCAGATCAGGTGCGCGGGCACGGCGGGCTCGGGCGAGGCGTTGAGCATCGCGAGCACGAAGTCGTGGTACGAGTCGCCTTCGTTGACGAAGCGCCGGCCGCTCGCGTCCACCGCGATCAGGCCGGGCTTGGCGCGGTCCAGCGCGAAGTGCGGGAAGCGCTGCTCGGTGCCGTCCGCCTGGCGCAGCACCGACACCGGCACCCAGAAGGCGGGCGTGCGGTGGCCAGTCTCGTCAATGGCGGCGCCCACGCCTTGCGCGAGGCGAAGGCCGTCGCCGGTGTTGCCTTCGAACATGAGCGAATGCGTCTGCGCGGGCGCGGGCAGCAGGCGTTGGCGCCACTCGGGCGCGTGGCCAAAGCCGCCGCAGGCGAGCACCACGCCGCACCGCGCCTGCACGCGCCAGGTGCGCCCGCCTTGCGAGAGCGTGGCGCCGCCCACCCGGCCGCCGTCTTCGTGCAACTGCTGCACGACCACGCCCATGAGCGGGTCCACGCCGCGCTGGCGCAGGCTGAGCAGCAGGCGCGCGATGAGCGCGTTGCCCATCACCAGCCGCGTGCCGCGCGGGTGGCGCAGGCGGTCGCGCGCGTGGCGGCTCAGCAGGGTGACCACGTGGCGCAAGGCGGCCCGGGAAGCGAGGGGCTTGAGCAGGGGCGCGATGTCGTCCTTGCTGACGGACATGCCGCCCAGCACCATCATGTGGCTCATGGGCGGGCGCACGCGCGCGAAGTCGGGGCCGAGCTCGCGCCCGTCGAAGGCGCGCGCGACGAGCGCCCGGCCGCCGATGGCCGCGCCGGCGTGCTGGTCGTGGTAGTCGGGGTGGCGCGCGGCGGGCACGAAGCTGACGCAGGAGTGTTGCGCCAGGTAGTCGAGCACGCGCGGGCCGGTGGCCAGGAAGGTGTCGCGCAGGTCGGCGCCGCTGTCGGTGTCGATCTCGGCGGCCAGGTAGTGGTGCGCGCGCACCACCGGGTCGGCCAGGCCGGCGCGCTCGCTCTGGCTGCTGCCGGGTATCCACACGGTGCCGGCCGAGGTGGCGGCCGTGCCGCCGAGCTGCTCGGTCTTCTCGCAGACCAGCACGCTCAGGCCTTCGATGGCGGCCACCAGCGCGGCCGTGAGCCCCGCCACGCCGCCGCCGATGACGAGCAGGTCGACCGTTTCCTCAGTGCGCATGCGGGAGGCCGCTCACCGGCGGGCGCCGGTGGAACCAGGGCCGCGCTGCTTCGAGTTGCGCGCACAGGCGCAGCAGCAGGCCTTCGTCGCCGTAGCGCGCCGCGAACTGGCAGCCGATGGGCAGGTTGTCGGCCGTCCAGTGCAGCGGCACCGAGGCCGCGGGCTGGCCGGTCACGTTGAAGGGGTAGGTGAAAGGCAGGTAGGCCGCGAGCTTGCTCATCCAGTCGCGCACGTCGCTGGAGCGGATGTTGAAGTGGCCGATGGCCCGGGGCGTCTGCGCGAGCGTGGGCGTGAGCCACACGTCGAAGCGCTCGAAGAAGCCCGCGATGCGCCGCGACTGCCGCTGCAGCGCATGCAGGTTGAGGATGTATTCGGCCGCGCTGGGCACGCGGCCGACCTGGGCCAGCGCGTAGGTCAAGGGCTCGACCAGTTCCGGGTCGGGCAGGGGGCCGCCGGTGGCGCGCGCGATGTTGGCCATGGTGTGGGTGGCGAACACCATTTCGAAACCGCGCTCCACCACCTGGGCGTCGTAGTCGGGCGAGGCTTCTTCCACGTGGTGGCCGAGCTGTTCGCACAGGCGCGCGGCGTCTTCCACGGCGTCCACGCAGGCCGGGTCCACCGGCACGCCGGTGGGCGCGGTCTTCGCGAAGGCGATGCGCAGGCGCCCGGGCGTGCGGCCCATCTCTTCCAGGTAGGGCCGCTCGGGCGGCACGGCGCTGTAGGGGTCGCCCGGCATGGGGCCGGCGATGGCGTCGAGCAGGGCCGCGCTGTCGCGCACGCTGCGGCTCACCACGTGCTGGTGGGCCAGGCCGTTGAGTCCCTCGCCGCCTTCGGGGCCGGCGGTGATGCGCGCGCGCGTGGGCTTCAAGCCGAAGAGGCCGCAGCACGAGGCCGGGATGCGGATGGAGCCGCCGCCGTCGGTGGCGTGGGCCAGCGGCACCATGCCCGAGGCCACGGCCGCCGCCGCGCCGCCGCTGGAGCCGCCGGGCGAGAGTTCGGTGTTCCAGGGGTTGCGCGTCACGCCGTACAGCAGCGATTCGGTGATGGGCGAGAGCCCGAACTCGGGCGAGTTGGTCTTGCCCGCGATCACCAGCCCCGCGCGGCGCAGGCGCGCGACGATCTCGCTGTCGGCCGCCGCCGTGTTGTGCGCGTACAGGCGCGAGGACGCGGTGGTGGCCGCGCCCGCCACCGAGGCCACCAGCTCTTTCACGAGAAAGGGCACGCCCTGGAACGGCCCGGCCGGCAGGCCGCGCGCGATCTCGGCGCGCGCCGCGTCGTAGAGCGGCGTGACCACGGCGTTGAGCGCCGGGTTGTGCGCGGCGATGCGCGCGAGCGCGGCCTCCAGCAGCTCCTGCGGCGTCACCTCGCCTTGCTTGACCAGCTGCGCCAGGCCCAGGCCGTCGTGGCTTTCGTAGTCGATGGTGCTCATGGGGTCTCCGATGCGTGGGGGGGCCAGTCGGCGCGTGGCATGGCGGCGGTGCCGCTCAGCTCCAGCTCCACGGCGGAGCCGAAGCCCACACCGGCGAGCGAGCCCAGGGCCAGCTGCCCGCGCGCTATGCGCAGGCGCACGCCACCAGTCTGCCGGTGGTAGAGGTCGGGGTGCGCGGCGAGGTAGGCGTCGGCCTCGGCCGGCGGGCGGCCGTTGAAGCCGTCGATGAAGTGGTGGGCGTTGCGCTCCACGTGGGTGATGCCGAGCAGGCTCACCAGCGCCAGGTCCTGCTGCACGCTGATGCCGGGCTGGGTGGTGAGGTCTTCGGCGGACATGAAGAAGGTCTCGCGGCCCTCGGCCTGGTTCCACACCTGGCAGCGCGCGAGGTTGAGCACCGATTTGTAGAAGCCCTTGCAGGCCTTGGTGGACACACCGGTGTAGCCCAGCGCGCGGGCGCAGGGAAAGGCGTCGAGGTCGCCGTCGGACTCGTCGATGATCACGGGCTTGTGCCGCGCCAGCGCCGCCACCGGCTGGGCCAGCGCCATCTGCCGCTTGATGGGCTGTTCGATCAGCAGCGTGGCCTCGCACAGGCGGCGCAGCGCGGGCTCGGCGGCCATGCGCTGCCAGAGCGCGGCGATGGCCTCGGCGTTCTCGTACTGCTCGTTGCCGTCGAGCGTGACCACATACGGGTCTTGCAGGCGGTCGAGCACGGAGGCGATGCGGCGCAGCCGCTCCAGGTCGGCGTCGGCCTGGCCCGAGACCTTGAGCTTGAAGTAGCGGTTGCCGTAGGCGGCCACCACCTCTTCCAGGGTTTCGGGCAGGCCGTCGTTCACGCGCGTGCCGGCGGCCTGGTCGCCCGCCACGATGGGGTCGAGCAGGCCCACGGTGTGGCGCACGGCCAGCGAGGTCAGCGGCGCGAGGCCGCGCAGGAAGGGCGCGAGCGCGAAGCCTTGCAGATCGGGCGCGATGGGGTGCGCGCGCATGCCGGGCCGGTTGTGCTGCATGGCCTGCCAGAAGCTCAGGCCTTCGATGCGGCACAGCGCGTCGAGCACCGCGCGGTCGATCAGGGCCGGGCCGTAGCTGGTCACCAGCGGGTTCAGGCCCCACGCGGCGCCGGCCTCCAGCAGCTCGCGGTAGTGGTTGGCATACAGGTCGAAGGCGCTGAGCGGGGGCGCCGCGCCGTAGGCCTCGGCGGTGAGTTCCAGCGCCTTGCGCAGCTGGTCGTGGTTCTGCGCGTCGGAGAGCGCGGGGTTCTTGTCGAACCACTTGGCGCCCAGCGCTTCGGCGGCGTAGCCCGTGCCTTCGCGCCCGTTCTCGTGGCGCACGCGCACGCGCACGATGGCCTGGCGGCCTTCGGTCACGGTGATGACGCCGAAGCGGAACGGCAGGCGCAGCCGGTAGGGCGACTCGAAGCGCTCGACGGACAAAACTTGGACGCGGGGGGCGGTGGGCATGGCGGTCATTTCCTCAATGCAGGGCCTCCAGCAGGCCCCGCAGGTAACCGATGGCGCGGGCGGCGGCCATGGGGCCATCGGGTTGGTAGTCGAAGGGCTCCACCGCCACCCAGCCGGCGTAGCCGTGCTGGCACAGCGTGCGCAGGATGTCGGCGAAGGCCAGCGCGCCCTGGCCGGGGCCGCGCAGGTTGGGGTCGTTCACCTGCACGTGGGCGAGCAGGCCGGTGGGCAGCCAGCGCGCGAGCACGGCAGGCACCGGCTCGGCCTCGGCGCGCGCGGCGGCGCAGCAGTCGAGCATGGTGCGCAGCGCGGGGCGGCCGATGGCGCGCACGATGGCGGCGGCCTCGGCCACGGTGTGGATGAAGTCGGCCTCGGGCGCGGCCAGGGGTTCGATGCAGTAGACGACGCCGGCCGCCTGCGCGTGCGCCGCCACGGCGGCGAAGGCCTCGATGCCGCGTTCGCGCGCGGCGGCTTCTTCACCCGGTGGCAGGCGGCGCTGCGCGGGCGAGCCGTGCACCAGCACCGAGCCGCCGAGGTCGGCGCAGAGATCGATCTGGTGGCGCAGGGTGTCGAGCGTGCGGGCGCGCACGGTGGTGTCGGCCGAGGTGATGGACAGGCCCGCCGGTTGCCGCAGCAGCCAGTGCAGGCCCGAGATCTCGATGCCCGCGTCCGCCGCCGCGCGGCGCAGTCCGCTGCGCCGCGCGCTCGACAAGGCTTCCTCGCCCAACGTGAAGGGCGCCACCTCCAGCCCGTCGTAACCCAGGGCGGCCGCCACCTCGCACTGGCGGGCGAACGGCAGCGGCGCCAGCACCTCGTTGCACAGGGCGATGCGCACGGGGCCGCTCTTTCAGCCGCGCGGGCGGTGGCGAAGGTTCACCACTGCGGGCCGGCCCGCGTCTCGCGCCGGCCGGTGGCGCCCGAGAGTTCGGTGTACAGCTCGAAGGACATGCGGCCCAGCGCCGGGTCGGCGCGCGTCTCGGCGGTGCGCGGGCGCGCGATGTCCACCTGGCGGATGTTGGCCACGCGGCCCGGGCGCGGCGACATCACCACCACGCGGTCGGCCAGGAACACGGCCTCGGGAATCGAGTGCGTGACGAAGACGATGGTCTTGCGCTGCCCGCCGCTGCTGCTCTCGCCCCAGATGCGCAACAGCTCGATGTTCATCTCGTCGCGCGTCATGGCGTCGAGCGCGCCGAAGGGCTCGTCCATCAGCAGGATGGGCGGGTCCAGGATCAGCGCGCGGCAGAGCGAGGCGCGCTGCTGCATGCCGCCCGAGAGCTCGCCCGGCCGCTTGTTGGCGAAGTCGCCCAGGCCCACCATCTTGAGCAGCGCGTGCGCGCGCTCGCGGTACTGCGCGGGGTTGCCGCCGGAGAGTTCCACCGGCAGCAGCACGTTGTCGAGCACCGAACGCCACTTGAGCAGCAGCGCGGCCTGGAACACCATGCCCACCTTGGGGATCGGCTTGTCCACCGGCACGCCGTCGACCAGGATGCGCCCGCTGGTGACGGGGCGCAGGCCGGCGATGGCGCGCATCAGCGTGGACTTGCCGCAGCCACTGGGGCCGACCAGCGCCACGAACTCGCCTTCGCGGATCTGCAGCGAAATGTCGCGCAAGGCCTCCACCGGGCCGCTCTCGGCCTGGTAGATCATGCCGGCATGGTCCACCTCGATGAGGACGCGGCCCGAGGCCACGCCATCCGTTTGTTCTGTTGCTGGGCTCATCTCGTCGGTGTCCTGCATGCCTGGTTTCTTGCGCGCTGTGGGCTTACTTGACCGGCAGCGGCATCGCCACCTTGGTGAAGTACTCGGTGCTGAACACCGTCTTGCATTCCACCTTCTTGGGCAGGCCCATGTAGGTGTTGACGATGTCGGTGGAGGCGCACATCTTCTTCTCGTCGATCCAGCCGATGCCGTTGTCGGCGTAGTTCTTGGTGCGCATGAGGTCGAAGCCCATCATCATGTTGGACTCGATGATGGCCACGTCGATCTCGGGCACGCGCTTCTTGAAGATGGCCAGCGCTTCCTTGGGGTTGGCCATCACGTCGCGCCAGCCCATGTACGAGGCTTCGAGGAAGGCCTTGAGCTGCTTGGGCTTGTCGGCCATGGTCTTCTCGCCCGCGATGATGGACATGGCGTAGAGGTCGAAGCCGTAGTCGGCCCACTGCAGGCGCACGGCCTTGCCCGGGCCCATGGCCTTGTCGTAGAAGGGCTGGCCGGTGGTGTAGTCGGCCACGCCGTCCACGCGCTTCTCGGCGATGGAGGCGACCTTGGCGGTGGGCTCGATGTTCACCCAGCTCACCTTGTTCGGGTCGATCTGGTTCAGGCGCGCGAAAGCGGGGAAGGCCAGGCGCTGGCTGTCGCCGGCGGGCGCGGCCACGGTCTTGCCTTCGAGGTCCTTGGGCTTGAGCAGCGGCGCGTCGGCGTGGCTGAAGAAGGTCATGGGGGTCTTGTCGAACACCATGCCCACCATCTTCACGCGCGCGCCGCGCGAGGCGGCCGAGATCACCGGCACCGCGTCGGCCAGGCCGGCGTCGGCGCGGTTGGTGTCCACCTTGGCGATGGAGTCGCCCGAGCCCTTGGAGTTTTCCAGCGTCACGTCCAGGCCGCGCTGGGCGTAGTAGCCCTTGTCCAGCGCCACCCAGTAGGCGGCGTGGTCGCCCACGGCGAACCAGTTGAGGGCGAAGGTGAACTTCTCCTTGGCCTGGGCCGAGGCCGTGGCCGGCAGCAGCGCCAGCAGGGCCGCGCAGACGGCGGTGGCGGAAACAGCGATCCTGGGAGTCATGGTGCTTTCCTTTCGGAGGACGGGTGGGGAAGAGGAGAACGG
>NZ_JBYTAE010000074.1:0-33018 GCF_058787875.1 Hydrogenophaga sp. FW305-3-2-15-A-LB1
GACCGGGGGCGCGGGCCGGGTGAGCGCCAGCGCTTCGCGCGCGGTCTCGCGCGCCAGGGCCTGCGTGGCGAACTCGCCCATGGGCGAGAACAGCGCGCAGGTCTCGTGGTAACCGATGGCGGGGTCGTGCGCGCCGATGAAGTCGAAACGCTCGCTGCCGAACCCGCGCACGAAGCTGCGGCCCACCTGGCCGCTGTGCGGCAGCGGCTGCGCGGGCAGGCGCACCAGGCTCATGAACCAGGGCGTGATCAGCACGCCCTCGGCTACGGGGTCTTCGTCACCGGTCCTCGCCCACTCGAAGCCCACCGCTTCCACGCACAGCGCGGCATTGAGCAGCGGAACGCCCTGCATGCGCTCGGCCTGCACATGCCGGTAGAAGTCTTCGAGGGCTTGCACGCGGTTCATCATGGCAACAACAAAAACTGATCAGGCTCGCAATCACAGTTCGGGCAGCGCCAATGCGACGGCAGGTCGGCGAAGGGCGTGCCGGCGGGGATCTGCCACTGCGGGTCGCCCACGGCGGGGTCGTAGACCCACCAGCAGATCTTGCACTCCAGGCGCGAGCCGGGCCGCAGCACCTCGCGGTTGCCGAGGTAGGAACCTTCGAAGCCCTCGAAGTGCTCGCCGCTCATGTGGCCTCCAGCCAGGCCATCACTTCGCGCAGGCGCTCGTGCGAATCGCGCAGGTCTTCGGGCGCGGCCATCGCCACCTCGGGCATGTCCACCACCTCCACCGTGTTGAGGATCACCTTGTCCATGGAGTTGTAGTACACCACGCGCCAGCAGTTCGGCAGCCGCGTGTTGGAGATGCGGCAGTTGCCGTAGCCGCGCGAGAGCATGAGCACGCGGCCGGTGCCGAGCTGGTGGTCCAGGAAGCCGATGTCCTCGGGCGTGACGGGCAGCAGCGTGAGGTTGACCACGTGCGAGACCTGGCCGGGCTGCCAGCGCGCCACCTGGTCGCGGATCTCGTCCACCAGCAGCGGCGCGTTCTGCACGTTGGGCGGCAGCAGGCCGTTCCACGGCGGCGGGCTGGCCCACACGTCTTCGGCGGCGGTGGCGGCGAACAGCGAAGGCACCGGGCCGACCTCGATCGCGTCGTCCACCAGCTCGGCGTCGCGGCCTTCTTCGTGGCGCCAGGTCATGAGGCGCCAGACGCCGGCGAACACCGACTCCTGCACGCGCACTTCGAGGTGGCCCGCGCCCAGCTGCACGATGGCGCTGGCCTCGCCCTCGCCCAGCACCTGGTTGATGATGCGGAAGTCGCGCGGCGCAAGCTGGCGCAGCGGCACCAGGCCGGGGGCACCGCCCTCGGCGCCCTGCTCCAGCAAGGCCAGCACCTGCTGCAGCGCGGCGCGCGCCTGGTCCAGCCCCACCAGTTCCTCGGGCTCGGGCAGCACCGGCGGGCGGTAGGTGCTCATGTCCTTGGGCAGGGGCAGGTAGTCGAGCGACTCGTCTTCGGGTTGCGTGCCCGGGCCCAGGGCCACGAGCGGAATGGGAAAGTCTTTCATGGGGTGTCCTTGCGGGGGTTCAGTGGCAGCCGCCGGCGTCGCTGGAAGAAGAAGCCGCCGTCTTGCTCACGACGGGAATGCCGATGGTCGGCGGGCGCGAAGGCGGCATGCGCAGCGCGGCGTCCACGCCTTGCAGGTACACGTCCCAGTCCTGCATGCCGGCGATGGCGGTGACGTATTGACCGCCGCGGAAGAACAGCAGCGAAGGCCAGCGCTGCGAGCCGTAGCGGCGCGCCACCGCGTCCTCGCTCTCGCGCGGCACGGCGGCCACCGCGAAGCGGCCGGCAAACACCTTCATCAGCTCGGGCAGCACGGCGGCCACGTCCTGGCCTTCGGGGAAGCGCACGGCGTCGCCCGCCAGCAGCAGCACGCGGTCGCCGGGCAAGGCGGCCCAGTCGGCCACGCTGCTCTCATCGACGAGGGCAGCGCCGAACTCGCGCACCAGGCGCATCACCAGCGGCGCGGCGGGGTCGGTGCTGGGCGGGGTGACGGCCAGCGGGCGGAAAGCGGTCTCGGTGGTCATGACAAAGTCTCCTGAAGAAGGGAATTCAACCGTGGGCGAGCTGGCGCAATTGCTCGGCGCTCATGCGCGAAGGCAGCTCGAAGCCGGCCTCGCCGTCGGCGCCCTGGCCCTGCATGGCGCCCAGCACGAGGTTCAGCGCGGCGTTCACTTCGCTGGCGCGCTCGGCGTCGATGCGCTCGCGCGCGTCGCCCAGGAACACCAGCAGCCAGTCGCCCGGCACCACGTCGCCCACCAGCGCGGTGGTCACGCGGCGGCGCTCGCCGCGCCCTTCGCACAGCGCGTGGCCGGGCTCGATGGCCGTGACCTGCATGGGCATGCCAATGCACATGTCAGGCACCCTGCGGAAAGAAGCGCTCGTCGCCTTCGCGGCAGGCCGCGTCGGGCGCGGGGCGCTGGGTCTCATACGCAGCGAGCGCGAGCTCGTCCATGGTCACCGTCTCGCGCCCGCTCAGCGGCTCGCGGCGCGGCACGGGTTCACCGCCCCAGCGCGCGATCTCGGCCACGGCCAGCGCCAGGGCTTCGTCCATCGCGGCCTTCACCACCGGGCGCAGGCTGCCGCCGTAGTCCTCCAGCTCCTGCGGCTGGCAGCCGATCAGCAGCACCTGCGCCGGGTACCGGCCGGTGAGCTGGGCGAGCGAGAGCACTTCCTGGAAACCGGTCTGGTGCAGGCTCATCTTCTTCGCGCCCAGGAAGCGCGGCACCTCGTCGTCGCGCACCAGCTTCAGCGTGCCGGGGGCCAGGCCGTAGTCGATCGCGTCGAAGATCAGCAGGCGGTCGGCCGCCTGCACGTGCTGGATGAGGTACAGGCCCTGCGTGCCGCCGTCCACCAGCGACACGTGGGGCGCGAACTGATGGCGCTGCTGCAGCGCCTCCACGCAGCGCACGCCGAAGCCTTCGTCGGCCCACAGCAGGTTGCCGATGCCCAGCACGCAGATGGAGGAAGGCGGGGTGTCACTGCTGGGGTGACAGGCGTTTTCAGGCGAGGTGAGGCTCATGGTGGGCAGGCTCACAAAAATCAGGTGGAAGAAAGAAGGGCGGCCGCGCGCAGGCGCTTCCAGGCGTGGAAGCTGTCCCAGGCGGCCTGCTGCGCGAGCCAGAAGCCCGCGTCCACGCGGAACACGCGCGCGCAACGGATGGCGGTGTCGGGCGACATGGCGCGCTGGCCGTGCACCAGCTCGTGCAGCCGCCGGCGCGACAAGCCCAGCAGCCGCGCGGCCTCGCTCTGGTTGAGCGAGAGCGGGCGCAGGCAGGTGCGCGCCAGCAGCCGCCCCGGGTGCGTGGGCACGCGCAGCGGCACGCCCACCGGCGGCAGGGCCGATGCAGCGAGCAGAGAAGAGCGTGAGCGAAGGCGCGTCATGGTGAAGAAGCAGAACGAGAGAAGTGCCTTGATCCAGAGGTGCCGAGGAACCGGCTTTGCCGGGCCTCCAGCACCGCCCCCTGGGGGGTGACGCCGAAGGCGGCGCGGGGGGTTATTCCTTGAAGGTTCTATGGCCGGAGATCATCGTGCTCACGATGCTCTGACGGCCCATGATGTCTTCGCGAATGGCCGCGTAGATGTGCAGCAGCACGAAGGTGACGATGCCCCACATGCCCAGGCGGTGCCAGGTGTGCACGTCCTGGCTCTGGCCCATGAGCGGGATCACCCAGCCGAACAGGTGGTCTTGCCACGAGCCGGCCTGCGAGCCCTCGCTGTACAGCGCGAAGCCGGTGACGATCATGAAGATCGACAGCATCAGGTAGAACGCGAACATCGCGAACCGCGCCAGCGGGTTGTGGCCCACGTACTGGTTGGGCTTGGGGATCAGGAACAGGTACCAGCGCAGCATGTTGAAGACCTCTTTCCAGTAGGCCTTCTGGAACATCGGCACCCAGAACAGCTCCTTGGCGTGGTGGTTGCCCACCAGCGCCCAGTAGGCGCGCGCCACCAGGCCCACGGCCATGATGTAGCCCGCCGCGAAGTGGGCAAAACGGATGTAGCCCATGAGGTAGTTCGCGCTGGCCTCGCCCGGCATGGTGGGCAGCGGCTGGCCAATGAAATAGCCGGTGACGCACAGCACGGTGATCGACAGCGCGTTGATCCAGTGCCAGAGGCGCACCGGCACCTCGTACACATAGACCGAGCGGATCGTCTGGCCCTGCTGCAGTTCGAGCGCGTCCGCGTTGGCGTGCGCCGTGGAGGATGGGGTGGACATGGTGACCTCCTTGAAAGAGGGTGCTGCCGCGTCAGGCCGCGAGCTGGCCGAAGAGGTACAGGCCGGCCGCGCTCAGCAGCGCGCCCAGGCCGCCCAGCGCCCAGCCGCTGCGCTCGGCGAGCCAGCGCCGGATGCCCAGGCCGATGCCCACGCCGCCCCCATGCAGCAGCGCGGTGGTGAACAGAAAGCCCACCGCGTAGCCCGCGAAACCGCTCTCGGGCGTTTCGGAGCCGTGCGCGAGGCCGTGCAGCGACGCGGCGGCGGCGATCAGCCCCAGGCCGATGGCCGGCGACACCGTGGCGCGGCGCGCGAGCAGCAGCATGCCGCCGAACAGCACCACCGAGAGCGACACGCCGTGTTCGAGGTAAGGCACCGTGAAACCGAGCATGCCCAGCGTGGCGCTGACGATGAGCGCCAGCAGGAAGGTGGCCGGGCCCTGCCAGGCCCTGGAAGCCGGCAGCGCCGAGACCGACCACACGCCCACGGCCACCATGGCCAGCAGGTGGTCGGGCCCGAAGGGGTGCACCAGGCCTTCGAACAGGCTGCTGGTGCCGTGGCCCGTGTGGGCCTGCGCGGCGCTGGCCGCACCGGCCAGCAGGGTGGCGGCGATCAGGCCGCGCGTCGTCTGTTTCTTCATCGTTGTTCTCCTCGTTGTTCTGTGGAAGGTGCTCAGCGCACGGTCACTCGGCTCATCTCCTGACCGTCCTCGCTCATCACGTGCGTCGAGCAGGCCAGGCAGGGGTCGAAGCTGTGCAGCGTGCGCAGGATCTCCAGCGGCTGCTCGGGGTTGACCATGGGCGTGTTCATCAGCGAAGCCTCGAAGGCGCCGATCTGGCCCTTGTGGTCGCGCGGCGAGCCGTTCCAGGTGGTGGGCACCACGCACTGGTAGTTCTCGATCTTGCCGTCCTTGATGCGGATCCAGTGGCCCAGCATGCCGCGCGGCGCGGCCACCGTGCCCACGCCCTTGGCCTCCTTCGGCCAGGTGCTCGGGTCCCACTTCTCGATGTTGGCCGTGCTGGTGTCGCCGGCCTTGATGTTGCCGACCAGCTGCTTGAAGTCGTCCATCATCATCTCGGCGGCGTACTGGCTCTCCAGCGCGCGCGCCAGGGTGCGGCCGATGGTGGTGGGCAGCAGTTGCTTGGCGCTGTACTTGGTTTCGGGCATGCCCAGCGCCTTCGGGATGGCGCTGTTGATCGCCACCGCGGCCTCGTCCACCTGCTGCTTCACGCGCTGGCAGAACTTGTTGCCTTGCGTGGCGTGCGCATAACCCAGGATGTAGCGCGAGAGCGGGCCCACCTCCACCGCGTGGCCGCGCCAGCGCGGCGACTTGATCCACGAGTACTTGGCCGACTCGTCGAGGTTCTCGATCTTGGTGCGCGTGCCCTTGAAGTTCGGGCCTTCGGGCGTGTAGTTGGCCTCGGTCACGCCGTCCCAGGGGTGCAGGCCCTGGGTCTCGTCGCCGTACTTGTACCAGCTGTGCGTCACGAACTCCTGCACCTGCTCGGGGTCGCGCGGGTCGATCTCGTGGATCTTGTTCCAGTCGCCATTCAGGATCACGCCGCCGGGCAGCTGGTGCGTGCTGTGGTCGTAGGGCACCTTCTCATAGGTGCCGTAGTCCGCCACGTTGGTGGCCGAGAGGCCGCCGCCGTACAACCAGCCGGCCTGCTTGTAGATGGTGCCGATGGCCAGCACGTCCGGGATGTAGACGTTGTTGTTGAAATCGATCATCTCCTGGATGCGGGCCTGCACGAAATTCAGCCGCTCCATGTTGATCGGGGCGCCGGCCGCGCCGTTGCCGTCGATGTTGATCGCGCAGGGCACGCCGCCCACCAGGTAGTTCGGGTGCGGGTTCTTGCCGCCGAAGATGGTGTGCACCTTCACCCATTCCTTCTGCAGGTCCAGCGCCTCCAGGTAGTGGGTGACGGCCATCAGGTTGGCCTCGGGCGGCAGCACATAGGCCTTGGAACCCCAGTAGCCATTCGCGAAGGGGCCGAGCTGGCCGCTTTCCACGAACTTCTTGAGCCGGTTCTGCACGTCGCGGAAGTAGCCCGGTGACGACAGCGGGTGCGAAGGCGAAACGATGTGCTGCAGCTCGCTGGTCTTCTTCGGGTCCGCCTTCAGGCACGAGACCACGTCCACCCAGTCCAGCGCGTGCAGGTGGTAGAAGTGCACCGCGTGGTCGTGCACCTGCAGCGTCTTGGCCATCATCTCGCGGATCAGGTGGGCATTCAGCGGGATCTTGATGCCCAGCGCGTCTTCCACCGCGCGCACCGAGGCCAGCGCGTGGCAGCCGGTGCACACGCCGCAGATGCGTTCCACGAACGCCCAGGCGTCGCGCGGGTCGCGGCCTTTCAAGATCACCTCCAGCCCGCGCCACATGGTGCCGGTGGAGACCGCGTTGCGGATCACGTTGTTGCTGTCGAGGTTCACCTCGCAGCGCATGTGGCCTTCGATCCGCGTCACCGGGTCGACGACGATGCGCCGGCCCGTGTTGTCCATGCGGAAGCCTTGAGTTTCGTAAGCACCCATCTGGTGTTCCTCTTCGTTCTGGTTGTGGGGTGTCAGTGGCTGGCGGGTGCGTCGGTCTTGCGGGTGTCGCGGGCGCGCTTGGCCACCGAGATGGCGGCATGCGCCGCCACGGCCGCGCCCACCACGCCGGCGGCGGTGGCGCCGATCTGGTCGGCGTTGGCTTCGATGCCGAAGGCGTGGATGTCGGTCAGGCGGTCGTAGAACGAACCCTTGTCCCAGAAGCCGTCTTCCGAACAGCCGATGCAGCCGTGGCCCGCCTTGATGGGGAAGCTCGTGCCCTCGTTCCACTGCACGGTGGAGCAGGCGTTGTAGGTGGTGGGGCCCTTGCAGCCCACCTTGTAGAGGCAATAGCCCTTGCGCGCGGACTCGTCGTCCCACGCCTCCACGAACTGGCCCGCGTCGAAATGCGGACGGCGGTAGCACTTGTCGTGGATGCGCTGGCTGTAGAACATCTTCGGGCGGCCCTGGCGGTCCAGCTCGGGCACGCGGTCGAAGGTCAGCATGTAGGTGATCACGCCCGTCATCACCTCGGGGATGGGCGGGCAGCCCGGCACCTTGATGATGGGCTTGTCGGTGATCACCTTGTGGATCGGCGTGGCCTGCGTCGGGTTCGGCTTGGCCGCCTGCACGCAACCCCAGGATGCGCACGAACCCCAGGCGATGATCGCCTTGGCGTCCTTCGCCACGTGCTTGAGCTTTTCAACGAAAGGCTTGCCCGACTGGATGCAGAACATGCCGTCTTCGTTCAACGGCGGGTTGCCTTCCACGGCCAGGATGTACTGGCCCTTGTACTTCGTCATGATCTCTTCGAGGATCGCCTCGGCCTGGTGGCCGGCGGCGGCCATCAGCGTGTCGTCGTAGTCCAGCGAGATCATGGAGAGCACCACGTCCTTGGCCAGCGGGTGCGCGCTGCGGATGAACGATTCGGTGCAGCAGGTGCATTCCAGCCCGTGCAGCCACAGCACCGGTGTGCGCGGCTTGTTTTCCATGGCGTGCGCGATCTGCGGCACAAAAGACGGCGCCAACCCCAGCGAGGTGGCCGTGAGCGAGCAGTATTTGAGAAAGCTGCGACGCGAAATGCCTTTGCGGCGCATGACCTCGTAGAAGGTTTCCATGACGGGATGTCTCCGGAGTTTTGTGGGGGGCGGGGGGCGACGCGCTGATTTGCAAGTCGTGCGCCAACCCGCTCCATGTCCGGGAATACCCTGGGGAGCGCGGTTAAGTGGTTGTTTTCAAAGGGAGGAAATGGACGCGGCGATTAGCCTGGAATGGAATCGATCGCCGTAATGGAAGCGATCCTTCCGTTGAGGCCATCAATGTGGAATGTGATGTTCCGCATGTTTGATGTCTGCATGTCGTGTCAGGCCACTTCAGCTCCGCACACACCCCCTACACTGGCCGCCGCGGAATCCCCGCGAATAAAAACCATTGGAGGGTAATTTGAAAAAACTGTTGATCGCTGCCGCTGTTGTCGTCAATCTGGTGGGCTGTGCCACCGTGAATATGGGCGACGCCAAACAGGACGCCGCAGCCAAGACGTTTGCAGCCCCGAAGGACAAGGCGGCCGTGTACGTCTACCGCAATGAGACGATGGGTGCCGCCGTGAAGATGGACGTGGAGCTGGATGGGAAACCGGTGGGCCAAACGGCCGCCAACACCTACCTCTACAAAGAGGTCGCCCCCGGCAAGCACACGGTCACGTCCAAAGCCGAAAACACCGACACGCTGGAAATCGATGCCAAGCCTGGGGTGCTGTATTACATCTGGCAGGAGGTGAAGATGGGCTTTGGTTCTGCGCGGAGCAAGCTGCACCTTGTGGATGAGGCTGCGGGGAAGAAGGGCGTGCTGGAGACCAAGTTGGCTGAGAGCAAGTAAGCCGACCACATTTCGATCTTGACTTCAATTCACGAGACTAGACCGTCTTTTCTTGTCTTGTGAATTCGGCAATTTTTTGACACATGCACTTAGTGCGGCTGCGGTTATGAAATAAGGGGGAGTTGTGGCGGAAACCATAAACATTGGTGAGATTGCAGGACGCCTCTCGAAGGACATCTTCAAGTATTTTCTTTGGGCAACGCATCCAAAGACCGACGACAACTTTGAGTGCTCGAACGAAAAGCATGTCGGGGATGGAGGAAAGCAGAAGCCCACGCATCCGGGCGATGTTGTTTTTCACTACCGAGATCCGTATTTGGGAAAGATGGTGTACCTGCACACCGACTTGAAGAGTTACGCAGAAGACTCGATCACATCTACACGACTACGGGGCGCCTTCAAGTCGTTGTGCATGACGATCGACTGCGCGAGATGCTCAGATTCTTGGAGAGCGAAGTATTCGGTCGACGAAAGCGAGGCCCATGAAGTTCGCGGTCTGCTGTTCGTTCACAACCATGACAACGGATATGACAAGCCGTTTTACGACGCGATCGACAAAGTCAATTTGCAAGCGTTGCCGATAGCGTCTGGAACGCAGTTGCATTACCTAGGGCCTCATGACATTCAGCGGCTTTACAGCGTTGCGAACGACATTCTTCGTCTAAAAGCCGAGGGAGAGTTGCCAAGCTCCTACACCTTCTACTACCCCGACTTGGTGATGACGCGCCGACAGGGCGACGTTTGGGAGCAGTCTGCGACGGTCGAGACGTTGACCGCACCGTACATCATCATCAAGCACGCTGAGACGGAGGAGCAGTCGGCTGGCTACGTCATCTACTACAACGCACCTGCATCTTGCCCGGAGGAGTTTGAATACTTCCTTGACAGCCTGTCCAGATTTCAAATGCTTGAGTCCGGTGAGCGGATCTTGATACGCGTCACCCATCCAGATGCGCCGAACGACCTAAAGTCGATCTTTCGCATGGCGCAGAAGAAGTACGTAAAGGCTTGGGGCTTTGATCCGGCACGCGAGGCCATCCTGAGCCAGATTCAGATTGAGCGGATCACGAGCGTTACCAGTACCTATAACCCGGGAGACATGGGATGGCGGGAATGAAGAAGCGGCCCCACGGTCCGTCGCTCTACTACGCGAGCGACAAAAACGTTTTCGACGCACTGAACCAGCACAAAGTGGATGCACCAACTGTCGTAAAGCTTTTTCAGCGTCGGAATGTTGTGGTTAGCAAGAAGACACCAAGAGATGAACTGGCGAAGTACTTCTCCACCTTGACACACGACTACTACGATCACAAGGAAATCGCCGCAAGGCTAGGAGTGGCCGTGAGGCGGGAGCGCACCACTTCCATGGATGTGACAGGAGTTGGAGACATCGACGAGCTGCATGGCGTCGT
The DNA here is from genome assembly GCF_058787875.1 of Hydrogenophaga sp. FW305-3-2-15-A-LB1. NCBI lineage: Bacteria > Pseudomonadati > Pseudomonadota > Betaproteobacteria > Burkholderiales > Comamonadaceae > Hydrogenophaga > Hydrogenophaga sp. FW305-3-2-15-A-LB1. The sequence goes on from NZ_JBYTAE010000074.1 coordinate 10,039, forward strand.
TGAGCAGTTGAAAAAGGAGATGGAAGCGAGCGGTGACACCGTCCAGGTTGCGCGGGATGGCGACAACATCAGCATCCGTGTTCAATACTCAGAGGTTGACTACAAGCGCAATGAGTTTTCTCAAGTCCAGGTTCGCGACGGTTCCATCGAATTCGTCAAATCTCCGGTCGGATACGTCGTGCGCAACACGCAGAACGACTATCTCAATGGAGTCCGGGATGTGTTGCTCGCTAAAGTTGAGAAGACAACATCAGAGCCTCTGACTAAGGTGGTTGTCTCCCTTTTTGATGTCCCGTCTGCTAAGCCGCGCTCCAAATTTTTCCACGAACTAGCAACTTCTCTCCCAAGCTTTGTCCGACGCGATGTGACAGATGTCTATGTGTTCAAGGCGAAGCCCGAAGGGGAGGAAGATGAAGATGAGAGCGGCAGCGACGATGGTTCGGAGACCCACGTTGAGAGAGTCTTTCTGCGCGGCAGTGGCGTAAGTCGTTCAGAGATATTGAATGAGTTGCTGGACGAGGAGGACTACTACATCATCAAAATGGGGTGGACTGCAACGGAACTACTCGGTGGAGGAAATGTTTACGACATCGAGGCAGGGTTTGCGGATCCCAAGGGCTGTACGGGTTTTTCTTTCATTCTGACGGGAGTGTTCCCACTGGAAGACGGCAAAATTTCAACGAGACGGCGGCCGCCATACAAGCACGAGATTGACGCCTTGTCTCGAGTGATCGAATCAAAGGCGAGGGAACTTGTGGCTGAACTTCGGTCGGAGTATCTGGCTGCAAAAGCCGGGAGCTAGCAATGCAAACTAGGTACAGGTGGTTTCGGATTCAGCTCCCTGCCCGCGCCCGGGACTTGGCGGCACTTGTGGCCACATGTCCATTCGACTCGACTTTGACGTATGGCTTTGCTCGTTTGCATGGGGGTACTAGCGGCATTTCATACCGGTTTCTTTGGCGGTCACGAGTTGTCGTGACGAAGCTAGATCTCGAAGGGCTTCCAACTTACGAACAGATAGACAGCGTCAGTTTCACGGACTTCGCACTTGTTGAGATAGGTGATCTCACCTTCCTCCGTGTCGAGAACCCGGGTCGAAATATCCGCGACCTACTCAATGCACTTGAGACTCTGGCGGGAATGGGTTTCACGGTGAAGCCGGTAGCCTTTGATAAGGGTCAGCCGACTACCGTTTTTAGTTCGGTCGATGCCTCCAAGCTCGTTGGCTTGAAGGTTGTCGGAGCCGTGCTCGCCGACGACTTGCTGGCTCGTATGGAATTCGTGTCCAAAGAAGGGATGGTGGTCGAGAACATGACCGTGCTTGATGGGCTTAAGTACAAGGTTGAGCATGCCGTGTTTGAACTCGTTCTAGGAGGACTGAAGGGGCAAATTGCCTTCGCGGCCAATGGAACCGTGAAGATCAGTGGTCAAGTCGCTCCGAAGCTCGTTAGCTTGGTGGAGCAGGATTTGCACCTGTTCGTTTGAGGTCGATCAGCGATGAGCCCGATGTCCGCTTCGTGCGGTTGCAGCCTTTGGTTTTGGGCGTTTTAACGTCTCACCTCAATCTGAATTGGTCTTCGAGACGAGGTAAGACCTACCTGCGTCGTCGCTCACGGAGCTTTACGGCACTGGCACGCGCTGCAGGTTGCTGTCCAAACACCGGGAGTCAATGGCTTGATGACCTGATGATTCCGGCAAAGCTGCTCGCCATATCGCGCCACCTTGTTGTGGACGGGTCTCAAGATCTGGCAAATCCTTTCGGTCGAAGCTCATGTCCGCGGATAAGGCCGCCTCCGCCCGACCCCACTCCCCTATACTTCCCGCGTTGTACATCAAAAGTACGACCGGGATTGGCATCTCGAAAACAAGTAAACATCGGATAGCTGCAACGCTCACGCGCTGCGGCTATCTCCGTCTGTGTGTCCCCCATTTTTTGGTGGCCCGGATGGGGAGCCGCAAGGCTCGCCGGTCTTGTTTACTTGTGCCGGTATGCCAACCCACTCGGGCCACCGCCCTCTCACAAAGGGGGCGGTGGTATCACCCACCTGATAGGGAAGGCACATGCAACATCCCCGCATTTCTTCGTCTCATCTCTCCCACCACCATCGCCGCCGCCCGCGCCTGGCCGTCTACATCGACGCCGAAAACGTGAGCGGCCAGCACGCCGAGCAGCTCATGCGGCTGGTCAACCAGCGCGGCAGGCCCACGCTGTGCCGCGCGTATGGCGACTGGACCACCGATTTCCTGCTCTCCTGGAAGAAGTGGCTGCATCCGCTGGGCATCCGGCCGGTGCAGCAGTTCCACTACTCGCAGGGCAAGAACGCGAGCGACGCCGCGCTCATCATGGACGTGATGGAGCGGTTGCACCGGGGCCGGGTGGATGGCATCTGCATCGTCTCTTGCGACAGCGATTTCGTCGGCCTCGTGGGCCGCATTCAGGAGCACGGACACGTGGTCTACGGCTTCGGGCAGCACAGCGCTTCGCCCGCCTTCGTGGCGGCCTGCGACGAGTTCGTGTTTCTGGACGGCAGCGATGGCGACAAGAACAACAACCCCCACGGCACGCCGAAAGGCGGTGGCAGCGTGGAGCTGCTGATGCGCCAGGGGCTTGCCCCCGCACCGCTGCCGCGCCCCTAGCCGGCTCGCCCCCCGGCCGGCCGGCCGCGCATCGTGCGGCGAATACATTTGCTTGCAATTCGCGGCGCGGCCCTGGATCATTCCTGATCGCATGGCATTGGGCGGGGGGCTGATGTGGGTGAGCAAGCGCGCTTCCAGTGGCTGAAGGAGGCATTGAGTTTTTGCGACAACAGCAAGCAATGGCGCTGCCCACGGTGGCCCATTCTTTTGCTGTCGGTCGTGATGCTCATGCTGGTGTCGATCGTCTTTCTGGCGATCGGCGATGCATTGAATGCCAAGGGCGCGGTGTTGACGCGCTTCCTCGCCCGGGCCCAGGCGCCGCTCACCGCGCAATGGAGTTATCTCCCGCAAGCCCGCGACCAGATCACCGTTCTTCTGTACGACGAAGAATTTCTCACCGGCACGGGCAGCGCCTGGCCCATCAGCTACGGGGAGCACGCCAGCAACCTCAAGCGCCTGGTGGCAGACACGAACGCGCTGCCCAAGGCCATTTTTCTGGACATCACGTTCGGCCAGGTGCGAGACGACAAGACGATCTCGCAACTGGCCGAAGCGCTGTGCGAGATCCAGAACCCTAAGAAGAAGGAGCATGCGGTCCCGGTGTTTCTGGCGGCGCTGCCGTCCAACGGGCTGACACCGTTGGCGGTGCGCAAGGAACTCATGAATGACAAGGGCATGGCGGCGTGCGCCACCCTGGTGGGGGTGGACTATTTCCCCGATCCGCTCGACGGCCTGGCCTGGACTTACGAGCTGAGCCGCCACCGCACCGTCGAGGGTTGGCGCACCGGCCCGGGCGGCCCGGGGGATCCCACCTACCGCAGCGCCGCCCTGGCCATGGCCCAGCTGGACAAGCAACTGGGCCCGGAGGTGGGCCCGATGGCGCTGGTGTGGGGCCTCAACTCGGCCAAGGAGCAGCGCGCCGCGACCCTGAAGAACTGCGTCCGGGGTGAGCCGAGCTGGTCGCGCCTGATTCCCGGGGTGTTGCGCAAACTCTGGGAGCCCGAGCACAAGCTGCCGCTGTGCCCCTACCACGCCACCTTGTCGATGGACCAGTTGAATGTCATGAACCCGGTGGAGATCAATGCCCACCTGAAGGACAAGTTCGTCATGGTGGGGGCGAACGTGCCGGGCTACAACGACTTTGTTCACTCGCCCGTGCACGGGCTGCTGCCCGGGATTCACGTGCACGCCATGGCGCTGGACAATTTCCTGACCTTTGGCGACCGCTACCTGGTCAGCGCCGAATGGGACGAGCCCTCGCGCAAGGAGCTGTTCCTGCCGTCCCTGGTGGTGGTGGCCGTGGTCTTTCTGATCCACCTGCTGTGGAATCTGGTTCGGCGCCGGGTGTGGGCGTTCTGGCGCCACCTCCATGCGTTTCAGGACTTTCAGCGTTGGCGCAGGCGCTACCGGGCATCGCCTGTATGGGCCAAATGGGCGACCCCGCGGCTTTTGAAGGGGCTGGGCTGGATCGTTCGATTGACGCTGCAGACCATTGCCGCCATGATTCTGATCGCGTTGTTACAAAAAGTTTTTCGGATCGGGATGGTGCCCGTTGCGGAGCTGGTGGGCATGACGCTGGTGGCCGAGGGCTTGGACGTCGTCCGGCGGTTGAAGAACTTTCTGTTCGAGCCCACTGCGCGGCCCAGGCGGGCAACGCCTTCCATGTGAATTCACCCATTGTTTTGAGATTTCAGGCGAGGTGTCTCTTGAAAAATCAGGTCATTGCAATCGGTCTTTTCGCGGTCCTCGCCAGCCCATGGGCCGTGGCGCAGTCCCAAATCGTGGGCCTGATGCCCAGCAACCAGACCACCCTGGATCTGTACGACAACGTGGGCGACTCGGGCACGGACGTTCGAGCCACGCTGGCTGACTTGCCGATGAACGTGCTGGAGACCAAGGCGGGCCATCACCGGGTGAACTACAAAGGGAGAGATTACTGGGTGAGAGGGCCGCAGGTGCGCATCAGCCGGGGGAGTTCGGCCGGTTGCACCACCGCCCGCATCGCACCCACCACCCAGACCAGCAGCACCCCCGGAGCCGGCAAGAATGCGTGCTGAGCGCCGCCGGCTTCCGGGTGGTGGCGCACCCGCACTGGCAGCGGCTTTGCTCGCGGTGGGCTTGCTGGCCGGCTGCGAGACCATGCCGCAGAGCATGGCCTCGTTGCCCGTCATTTCCCAGATTCGCAGTTCGGGGCCCAGCAACCCGCTGGCCGAACTGCCGCCGCCGGTGGCGCGCACCTGGCCCGACGTGCGGCAAGACGTGCTCAACCAGCGCGCCCGCGGTTTCGGGCTGGTCAACGCTCCCGAGCTGCAGCGCTACCTGAACGGCCTGCTCACGCGCATCAAGACCGCCGCCGGCGTGCCCAACTGGCCCGGGGGCGTGCACGTGCTGGCCAGCCACGCGCTCGACGCCTATGCCACCGGCGCCGGCAACATCTACATCTCGCTGTCGTGGCTGACCGACATGGAGAGCGAAGACGAACTTGTCGCCCTGCTCAGCCACGAGTTCGCGCACATCTACCTGCACTACCACCAGCTGGAAAGCGCGGTGGCCGACGCCGACACCGTGACCTCGGTGCTCGGGCTGGGCGTGGCCCTGACGCTCAAGACCGGCGAGGCGGCGCGCTGGAACAAGGTGGACACGCTGCTCACCACCTACACGCTCGGGCGCGGGCTGGTGACCACCATCTACAGCCAGTCCGAAGAGAGCGCGGCGGACCGTTTCAGCCTCAGCCTCACGCACAAGCTCGGGTATTCCTACGAGCACGGGATCAAGGCGTTTCTGGAGCGGCTGGCCACCTGGGAAGACGAGCAGGAGAAGCGCGAGAAACTGCAGCAGGAAGCCCTGCTGGCGGCGATTCGCGCGCAGGCCGCGGCCGCGCCCGCCGCCCGGCCCGGTGCGGCGGCCAACAACCCGCTCAACCAGGGCATTGCCGCCTCCGGCGCCGCCGCGCAGGGTGAGGTGGCCGCCGCGGCCAGCCAGCTGTCCTTCGAGCTCACCAAAGGCTTCGAGAAGGTGGCCGGCTCGCACCCGTCCACCCTCAAGCGGCTGGACGCGATGGCGGAAACCGCCGCCGCCTTCCCGGCGGTCGCCGTGGAGCGGGAGGCCAAGCAGAAGCCGCTGGACGCCGCGCGCCAGGAGCGCAACACCGCGAACCTGTTGCGCAACTACGCGCTGGCCTTCAAGGTGATCGACGCCCCGAACGCGCCGGACGCGCTCGAGACGGCGCGCAAGGCGGTGGCGGCGCCCACGGCCTCGCACGCCGTGCCCCTGTTCGCGCTGTACGTGGCCACCAACGAAGCGCCGCCGGCGCCGCGCAACCCGCGCACGGCCGACCCCAGCCAGATGCTGGAAGCGAATTTCAACGCCGAGGCCGACCGCGCCTGGATCACCTACAAGGAGCGCAGCAGCAAGCTGAAGGACAACCGCCAGGTGCCCGCCGCGCAACGCGTGGTGGACCAGGGCCTGGCGTACTTCAGCCGGGCCGAGGAAGCCATGCCGTATGCCGTGCGCTTCTACGGCGAAACCAAGGGCTGGGACGAAGCCAAGCGCCGCGCGCAGGCGTGCGCGAAGGACTTCCCGCGCGCGGCCGCGCGCTGCAACCAGGCCGCCATGAGCCCGGCCGAGCAGAAGCAGCAGGACCGCACGGACAAGATCAAGAAGGAAGGCCTGATGGAGCGCTTCTTCAAGTAGCCACTGCCTGCGCCAGTGGCCACTCGCCGCGCTCCACCAGGCCGAGCATCATGCGTTGCAGGCTCAACGCGGTGGAGCGCACGCCGGCGCTGTGGCGGCGCGCCTGGCTCACGTAGAGCGACCAGGTGATGGTCAGGCCCTTGATGGGCGTGGCGCTGAGTTCGCTCATCTGCGGAAAGTCGTGCATGGCGCAGTAGGGCATCACCGTGTAGCCCAGCCCGTCTTTCACGAGCGACAGGCAGAGCTGCAGGGTCTCCGCATCGGCCGCGCGGCGAAATTTCTGGCCGTGGCGTTTCAGGTAGGCGTCCACGCTCTTGCGCACGAGGTTGGGCCGGCCGGGCAGGATGAGCTTGCACGCGCCCAGCTTCTCGGCGCTGGCGGGGCGGTCGGGGCGCAGGCCGGCGTCCACCGGGCCCACCAGCAGCAGGGGCTCGCGCACCAGCGGGGTCTGGTCGTGCAGCGGTGAGCTGCCTTCCTCGAAGTCCATGATGGCCACGTCCACCAGGCCCTGGTGCTGCCACTCGCGCAGGTGGTGGATGAAGCCTTCGTAGATGCGCAGCGACACGGCCGAGCGCTGCTGGATCTCGGCGGCGGCAAACGGTGCGGTGATGAGCCGGTGCATGGAGAACGGCAGGCCGATGGAGACCTGCGTGCGCGCCTCGCGCCCGAGCTCGTCGCGCAGCAGCTCGGCCTGGCGCAGCAGGGGCCGCGCGCCGTGGTAGAGCAGGGTGCCGGCTTCGGTCAGTTTCACGCCGCGCGCTTCGCGCACCAGCAGCTGGATGCCCAGGTCGTGTTCGAGCGCGTTGAGCCGGCGCGAGAGCGCGGGCTGGGTGATCTCCATGTCGAGCGCGGCCTTGTTGATGCTGCCGGCTTCGACCACACGCAGAAAGCAGTCCACCAGTTTCAGGTCCATGCGGGCTCCATCGGGATCGGGTTCGAGTTCAACGATTGTCGTTGAACTGCCATGCCGATTTTCATGTATCGCATATCCACTCGTCTCCCTACCATCGCGGCTCAAGGAGACAGACCATGGACAAAGACAACCACGGCGCGGTGCGCCGTGTGGTGACGGGTCACGACGCGGCAGGCCGCTCGGTGATCGTGCAGGACGGCGCTTCGCCATTCGTGTTGAGGACGACGGCCACCGGCCCGGTGGTGACGGACCTCTGGAAAACCTTTCGCACCCCCGCCGACAACAGCGACGCCACCGAGCCCTGCGCGGACGTGACGCTGGCCCCACCCGCCGGCGGCAGCGTGTTCCGCGTGGTGCAGTTCCCGCCCGACGCGGGCTACATGGACGGCTGGGACGAGCACGCGGCCTTCGCCGCGATGGGCCACGACCTGGCCGGCTCGGCCACCCGCAAGGGCAAGACGGTGGGCATGCACACCACCGCGTCGGTGGATTACGCCATCGTGCTCGCGGGCGAGATCTGGGCGGTGATGGACGAGGGCGAGACGCTGCTGAAAGCCGGCGACGTGCTGGTGCAGCGCGGCACCAGCCACGGCTGGAGCAACCGCACGGCGGCGCCGGCCTCGGTGGCGTTTGTGCTGATCGACGCGCTGGCGCTGCCGGCGCGGGGCTGACGAGGCCGGCGCGCATGGATACGGCCACGATCATCGTTCCGCGCACGCCGCACCTGGCGGTGAGTGCGCGCGGCCAGGGGCCGCTGGTGCTCATGGTGCACGGCATGGGCGGTGACCGCCACACCTGGCGGGCGCAGATGAAGGCGCTGGCGCAGCAGGGCTTCACCGCCGCCAGCGTGGACCTGCGCGGCTACGGCGGCAGCGGCGACATTGAAGGCGCGCTGGACTTTCACCGCGATTTCGGCGCCGACCTGCTGGCGGTGCTGGACCATTTCCAGGCACCGAGCGCGCACCTGGTGGGCCTGTCCATGGGCAGCCGCGTGGCGCGCTCGCTGGCGCTGCGCCACCCCGAGCGCGTGGCCTCGCTGGTGCTGGCCAACAGCAGCCCGGGTTTTGACGCGATGGGGGCCGACGAGGTGGAGCGCTTCATCGCCGACCGCTCGGCGGCGTTTCAAAACGGGCAGGTGCCGGCCAGTTTCGGCATGGACCAGGCCCGCGCCATGTGCGCGCCCGACGCCGCGCCCGAGGCGCTGCGCAGCGCGGCCGAGGCGATGCAGCGCATCCGCCTGAAGAACTATCTGGCGGTGCTGGTCGCCTCCACGCGGCAGGACCGGGGCGACCGCCTGGAGCAGATCGCCTGCCCCACGCTGGTGATCACCTCGGACCAGGACCGCGTGTACCCCGAGCCGGTCACGCGCCAGCTGCTGGCGCGCATCCCTGGCGTGGCGCACGCGCGCATCGAGCGCGCCGGCCACCTGAGCAACCTGGAGCAGCCCGAGGCCTTCAACCGGGCCCTGCTCGCTTTTCTTCGTTGAGAGAGAAAGAGAACCTCCCATGTATTTCAACTGGCAAACCCTGCCGCTCCAACCGCTCGCCAGCCTGGACAACGCATCGGCCGAGGTGGTGATCGTGGGCGCCGGCCCCGTCGGCCTGGCCACCGCGCTCGGCCTGGCCCGCGAGGGCGTGCGCACCGTGGTGCTCGAAGCGCGCGACACGATTTCCAAGGGCAGCCGCGCGCTGGCCATGAGCCGGCGCTCGATGCAGATCCTGGACCAGCTCGGCGTGGGCGAGCGCGTGCTCGAGAAGTCGCTCACCTGGTCGGCCGGCTGGACCTTCTATGGCCGCCAGGAGGTGCATTCGATGAACATCGCCTCGCCGCCGCACGAGAAACACGGCCAGACCAACCTGCAGCAGTGCTGGATGGAACAGCTGCTGCTCGACGAGCTGCTGGCCAGCGGCCTGTCGGACGTGCGCTACCAGCACACGGTGACGCAGATCGAGGCGGGCGACGAGGGGGTGCGGCTCTCGGTGTCCACGCCCGAGGGCGCCTGCACGCTGGACGCGGCCTACCTCGTGGCGGCCGACGGCCCGCGCGGCCTCACACGGCGCAGCGTGGGCATCGACTACGAGGGCACCTCGTATTCGCAGCGCTTCGTCATCAACGACATCCTCTGCAAGGAGCCGCTGCCCGAAGGCCGGCGCCTGTTCTTCAGCCCGCCCTACCTGCCGGGCAAGACGGTGCTGATGCACAAGGCGCCGTTCGACATGTGGCGCCTGGACTTCCAGCTGATGGACGACCAGGACGCCGAGACCGAGATGCAGCCGGCGCAGGTGCACGCGCGCATCCGCGCGCACTTCGAGCTGATGGGCATCGAACCCAACTACGAGCTGGTGCTGACCTCGGTCTACAAGGCCAACGCGGTCTCGCTGCCCACCTACAACACGGGGCGCGTGCTGTTCGCGGGCGACGCGGCGCACCAGGTGCCGATCTTCGGCGGGCGCGGCGTGAACCACGGTTACGAAGACGCGCACAACCTGGCCTGGAAGCTGGCGCGCGTGGTCCAGGGCGTGTCCGACCCGCAGCTGCTGGACTCGTACACGCAGGAGCGCCGGGGCGCGCTGCTGGCCACGCTGGCCGAGCTCACGCGCACCACCATCTTCATCACCACGCCCTCGCAGGGCATCGCGCTGGTGCGCGAGGCCATCCTCTCGCTCTCGCTGAGCGAGAACTTCCTGGGCAACCTGTTCGACCCCTACGCCACGCCACCGCACGACTGCACCGACAGCCCGCTCAACACGGCGGACGCCGGCGGCGACTTCGGGCCCGCCTGCCGCCCGGGCGCGTTGGTGCCCGATGCCGTGGTGGGCGCGGCGGGCGAACGCCTGTACGACCGCTTCGGCCCGCGCTTCACGCTGGTCGCCTTCGCCGACGCCGCGCGCTTCGCCGCCCTGCCGCTGCAGGTGCTGGGCTTCGAGGCGGACAGCACCGTGGGCCGGCTGTTCGACGCGCGCCCGGGCAGCTGTTATCTCGTCCGCCCCGACAACCGGGTGGCCGCGCGCTGGCGCGAGGCCACGCCCGAGCAGGTGGACGAAGCCCTGAACATCGCCCTGTGCGCCGCCCGCACCGAGGAACTGCAATGAGCACCACCACCGACAACGCCTCTTCTTCGGCCACCTTTGCCGAACGCGATTTCGTCGACCTCGCCGGCGCGATCGACCAGGTGCCCGCGCCGCAGCGCGAGCTGTTCCTGACCAAGCTGGTCATCCTGCTGGCCGCCGGCGCGCCGGCCGGTCTGCTGGCCGACCGCATTCAGCGCGCGGGCCGGCACCTGGCGGACTAGGCGAACCCTGTTCCGGATTTTTGACAACAAGGAGACAAGAGACATGAAGACAACGACAAGCTGGATGGGCCTGGGCCGCCTGGCGGTCGGTGCGCTGGCCCTGGCCTGCGCGGCCCCCGCCTGGGCACAGCCCGAGGCAGCCTACCCCACCAAGCCCGTGCGCCTCATCGTGCCGCTGGGCGCGGGCGGCGCGCCCGACGTGGTGACGCGGCTGCTGAGCCAGATCCTCACCGAGAAGAACGGCCCCTCCTTCGTGGTGGAGAACCGGCCCGGCGCCAACACCATCATCGGCACCGACACCTGCGCCAAGGCCCCGCCCGACGGCAGCACGCTGTGCGTGGTCAGCGGCAGCTCGTTGTCGATCAACCCGCACCTCTACCGCAAGCTGCCCTACGACGCCGCGAAGGACTTCGAGGCGGTCACGCCGCTGGTGGTGCCGGACATGGTCTTCCTCGTCTCGCCCTCGGTGCCGGTGAACAGCATGAAGGAGCTGATCGCGCACGCGCAGAAGAACCCGGGCAAGCTGGCCTACGGCTCGTTCGGCAACGGCTCGGACACGCACCTCACCATGGAGTGGCTCAAGCGCGCCACCAAGACCGACCTGCTGCACGTGCCCTTCAACGGCTTCGGCCCGATGATGCAGGCCTTCCTCACGGGCGACATCCAGGTGCTCTACGTGTCGGTGGGCAACCCCGGCATCGTGGCGCAGGCCAGGGCCGGCAAGATGCGCGCCCTGGCGGTGCTGGCGCCCACGCGCTCCGCGCAGCTGCCCGAGGTGCCGACGCTGACCGAGGCCGGCGTGGGCGACCCCGGCACCTTCACCTGGTTCGGCCTCATGGCGCCGGCCGGCACGCCGCGCGGCATCGTCAACAAGCTCAACGCGCAGATCACCGCCGCGATGCAGACCCCCGCCATGCGCGAGCAGAACCAGACCATGGCCATGCGCACCCGCGCGCAGACGCCGGAAGAATTCGCCGCCTTCCTGAAGAAGGACCGCGAGGTCTGGGGCGAGCTGGTGCGGCAGACCGGCATTCAACTGGACTGAGGGACTGAGCCATGAAGACACGTTCTTTCCTGACCCTCGCGCTGGCCGTGCTCGCCGGCACCTGCGGCGCGCAGACCGCCTACCCGAGCCGCGCCGTGAAAGTGATCGTGCCGCTGGCGGCCGGTGGCCCGGTGGATCTCGTGGCGCGGCGCGTGAGCGACCGGCTCTCGAAACAGCTGGGCCAACCGGTGATGGTGGAGAACCGCGCGGGCGGCAACGGCATCATCGGCGCCAACGCCTGCAAGTCCGCCGCGCCGGATGGGCAGACGCTGTGCATCCTGCTGAGCGACACGCTGGTGATCAACCCCGCGATCTACAAGAAGCTGCCGTACGCGGTGGGCGATTTCGCGCCGATCTCGGAGATCAGCCGCATCGACACCGCCGTGGTGGTGAGCGCGGGCCTGCCGATCCGCAGCATCCAGGAGCTGGTGCAGTACGACCGCGCCCACCCGGGCAAGCTGAACTGGGGCCATTTCGGCATCGGCAGCTCGTCGCACCTGTTCATGGCGCAGGTCAACGAGAAGCTGGGCGCGCGCATCGTGGACGTGCCCTACCAGGGCGGTGGGCCCGCGCTCAACGGCCTGCTGGGCGACCAAGTGCAGGTGTCGAGCCTGTCGTACTCGCTGGTGGCGCAGCACATCGACGCGGGCAAGCTGCGCGCGCTGGCCGTGCTGGGCGACACGCCCTCGCCGCGCTTCGCCGGTGTGCCGCTGCTGAAGAACCAGGGCCTGGGCACCGCGCGCAACGCATGGATCGGCCTGTTCGCGCCCACGGGCACACCGGCGGCGGTGATCGCGCGGCTGTCCGCCGAAATCAAGGCCATCACCTCGGACCCCGAGTTCCAGAAGAGCCTGGACGCGCAGGGTTTGCACGTGACCGGGCGCAGCCCCGAGGAGACGGCGGCGGTCATCAGGGCCGAGGGGGCGGACTGGAGCGCGGTGGCCAAGGCGGCCAACGTCAGCCTGGACTGAGGCGGTTCCTCAGCCCTTCGGTCCGGCGACGCTCTTGCGCGCGAAGCGCCTCACCTTCAGCTTCTTCGGTTGCGTGAGGTGCTCGCGCAGGAAATCGATGAAGTCTTTCGCCGCCGCGTTGCGCATGGGGCCGGGCCGGTAGACCAGCACCACGCGGCGTTCGATGCGCGGGTCCTGCAGCGCGAGCACGGCCAGTTCGGGGTCGTGCAGCGAGGTGGTGTAGAGCTGGGGCATGAGGCCCAGCGCCATGCCGCCGCGCACCAGGGCGTACAGCGTTTCCGAGTAACGCACGTGGTACGGCGCCTGCGCGCCCTGCTGGCCGAACTGCGCGCGCGCCGGCTCGCCCAGGGCGGGCATGCTGCCGCTTTCGAACAGCACCAGGCGTTCGTGGCCGATGGCCTTCCAGCTCGCCTTGCCCTCGCGCGCCAAGGGGTGGTCGCGCCGCACCACCAGCACCAGCGGGTCTTGAAAGAGGTCGATGCAGGTCAGGCCGCCCGGCGGCTCGGTGATGGCGGCCAGGGCCAGGTCCAGCCGGCCTTCGCGCACCTCCTGCAGCAGCACGGTGGAGGGCGCGTCGCGCCAGACGAATTCCACCGCCGGCCCGCCCGTGGGCTTGAAGGCGTTGACCGCCGCCGCCAGCCGCGTGCTGGCCGAGGGGATCACGCCCACGCGCACCAGCGCGCGGCCGCGCTGCACCACGTGGTGGATGTCCTGCAGGGCCAGGTCCACGGTGTTGACGAGAAAGTCGGTGCGCGCCAGCACCTCGGTGCCCAGCGGCGTGATCTCCAGCCGGTGGGTGTTGCGCGTGAGCAGCTGCGCGCCCAGCAGCTTCTCCATCTGCTTGATGGCGTTGCTCAGCGCCGGCTGCGTGATGGCCAGCCGCTTGGCCGCGCGGCCGAAGTGGCCTTCCTGCATCAGCACGGAAAAGAACTGCAAGTGGCGCAGCGTGAGCGCGCGGATGGCGGGGTTTTCCACGGCGGCCTGGTGATAAATCGGATGAATGAAATTATAGAAACTTAAAACTTCTCTTATCAAACACGCCTGCCTAGACTGGCCGCATGCCCCCCACGACCGACCCGGCCGACCAGGCCCTGGACCGCTTTCTGCAGGCCATCCCGAAGATGGAGCTGCACTGCCATCTGTTCGGCACGGTGCGGCGCGACACCTTCGCCGAGCTGAACCGCCGCGCCGGCGCGCCGCTGACGGACGAAGAAGTGACCGGCTTCTACACCCGCGGTGAAAAACCCGTGGGCGTGCTGCGCGTGCTGCGCTCGCTGGACGCGCAGCTGGTGCGCACCCCGGCCGACCTCTACCGCCTCACCCTCGAATACCTGGAAGACGCGGCCGCGCACCACGTGCGCTATGCCGAGTTCTTCTGGAACCCCACCGGCACGGTGCGGGTCTCCGGCATTCCCTATGCCGCCGCGCAGGACGCGATCGTGCAGGCCATCCGCGACGCCGAGCGGCCGCTGGGCATCGTGGGCCGCCTCATCGCCGCGGTGGACCGCGAAGCCAGCCCGCAGGCCGCCACCGAGATGGTGGAGTGGGTCGGCGCGCACCGCTGCGACGAAGTGATCGGCATCGGCATCGACTACCGCGAGAACGAGCGCCCGCCCGAGCTGTTCGCGCAGGCGTACCAGAACGCGCGGCGCGCCGGCCTCAAGACCACCGCGCACGCGGGCGAGTTCGGCATGCCCTGGACCAACGTGCGCACCGCCCTGGAACTGCTGCAGGTGGACCGCATCGACCACGGCTACACCGTGGTGGACGACCCGGAGTTCGCGCGCTACTGCGCCGGGCGCGGCGTGCTGTTCACCGTGGTGCCCACCAACTCCTACTACCTGCGCACGCTGCCGCCCGAGCGCTGGGCGCTGGACCACCCGATCCGTCGCATGCCCGGCCTGGGCCTGCGCATCCACCCCAACACCGACGACCCCACCCTGCACCACGTCACGCCCACCGGCGCGTGGACCATGATGGTGCGCGACTTCGGTTTCCACCTCGACGACCTGCGCGGCTTCATGCACAACGGCCTGGACGGCGCGTGGATCGACGACACGCAGCGCCGCCGCTGGCGCACCGAGTGGTCCGCCGAGTTCGACGCGCTGCGCGCCACTTCTTTTTCTTCCGCTTCCATCCCCACCTGAAAGACCCCCATGGCCCACGAACGCTCAAGCCTCGTCCTCGCCGCCTCGCTGCTGCTGGCCTTCTCGGCCCACGCCCAGGGCCCCGCCTGGCCCACGGCCAAACCAGTGACGCTGATCGTGCCGTTCACGGCCGGCGGCAGCGTGGACTTCATCGCCCGCCAGGTCGCCACCAAACTGGGCGAGCGCCTCAACCAGACCGTGGTGATCGAGAACGTGGCCGGGGCCGGCGGCGCCATCGGCCTGCAGAAAGCCGTGAACGCCGCGCCCGACGGCTACACCCTGGTGGCCGGGCCCGACAGCGCCATCGCCATCGGCAAGCTGGCCAACCCGGCGGCCTACCGCTTCGACCCGCTCAAGGACCTGGTGCCGGTGGGCATGCTCAACACCGCGCCCATGCTGCTGGTGGCGCGCACCGACCTGCCGATCAAGAGCTACGCCGACTTCGTCAAGCTCGCCAAGGCCGAGCCCGGCAAATACACCTACGCCACCTCGGGCGTGGGCACCGTGCTGCACCTCGCCATGGAACAGCTCAAGCAGCGCTCGGGCATCTTCGTCACGCACGTGCCCTACCGGGGCGGCGCGCAGATCGCCAACGACGTGATGGGCAAGCAGGTGGACCTGGCCATGCTGGTCAGCGCGAGCAGCATTCCCCACGTGCGCGCCGGCAGCCTCAAGGCGCTGGGCGTGACCGGCAAGCAGCGCATCGCCTCGCTGCCCGACGTGCCCACCTTCGACGAGATGCCCGGCCTCAAGGGCTACGACGTGCTCACCTGGACCGGCATCTTCGCGCCCAAGGGCACGCCCGGCGCCATCGTGAGCAAGCTCAACGAAGCGCTCAACGACGCGCTGAAAGACCCCGACGTGCGCGCCCGCCTCGCCGAGCAGGGCGCCCTGCCGGGCAGTGGTTCACCCGAGGCGCTGGGCGGCTTTGCCCAGGCCGAATTCGCGCGCAACCAGAAGCTGGTGCCCACCCTCAACCTGAAGGACTGAAACAACATGCCCATCGACCTGGCTTCCCGTCGCGGTTTTCTTTCCACCGGTTCGCTGGCCCTGGCCAGCGTGGCCGCCACCGGCCTGCTGCCCGCGTTCGCGCAGGACGCGCAGACCCAGGTGCTGCTGGGCGTGGCGGCGCAGCAGCTGCCAGCCATTCCGGCGAGCAAGCGCACCGTGATCATCGACACCGACCCGGGCCAGGACGACGCCATCGCGCTGCTCTTCGCGCTGGCCGCGCCCGAGCGGCTGGACGTGCGCGCGCTCACCGTCTCGGTGGGCAACATGCCCCTGAGCGTGACCGAGAAGAACACGCGCCGCGTGCGCGACTGGGCCGGGCGCACCGAGGTGCCGGTGTACGCCGGCTACCCCCGGCCGCTGATCCGCGACCCCATCTTCGCGGACGACGTGCACGGCAAGACCGGCCTGGACGGCCCCACGCTGCACGAGCCGCGCGGCCCGCTCGCGCCCGGCCACGCGGTGGACTACCTCATCAGCACCCTGCGCGCCGCCGCGCCCGCCAGCGTGGTGGTGGTGGGCCTGGGCCCGCTGACCAACATCGCCGCCGCGCTCAACATGGCGCCGGACATCAAGGCCGCCATCAGCGAGGTGGTGGTGCTCGGTGGCTCGTGGGGCGTGGGCGGCAACATCACGCCGGCCGCCACCTTCAACCTGTATGCCGACCCGGAGGCCGCGTCGGTGGTGTTCCGCAGCGGCGTGCCGGTCACGGCGATCTCGCACGACGCCGCGCGGCGCGTGCTCGTCACGCCCGAGCGCATCGCGCCCTTCCGCCAGATGGGCAACAACGCCGGCAAGGTGGTGGCCGACATCCTGGACTCGGCCATGGACTACGCCATGCGCCGCCGGGGTGTGAAGGTGGGCCCGATGTACGACCCCTGCGTCATCGCCTACCTGCTGCAGCCCGAGCTGTTCAAGGGCGCGCGCGTGCCGGTGGACATCGAGACCCGGGGCGAATTCACCGGCGGCGCCACCGTGGTGGACTTCCGCGGCTACACCAAGCGCAAGGCCAACACGCTGTGGGTCAACGCGGTGGACATCGACGGCTTCTACCGCCTGCTCGAAAAACAGATCGCGCGTTTGCCTTGACCGGACCCGCTGCTCATACCCACCGTGAGGCTTCAGGGCGCCAGGTGGCCGTTGCCTGACTGTGGGCGGCGGCGACCTCGGTGGCTGGCCACAGCAGGTCATCCAGCAACGCGACGGTGTCTCCAAGGCTGGCTGCCGCGATGCGGTTCTTGCTCAGGAAGGCCTGCCACTGGCGCAGCTTGGCGCCGTCTTCGCTGAACTGCCGGGTCAGTGCCAAGGGCCGCTCGGTCGGCAGTGCCGTCTGGCGCCGGGCAAAGGTGGCGGCGATGGCTGCGGCCAGCGTGGCGCCCTCCAGTTCCGTGCGCCGGGCAATCACCGCGAGATCGAAGAAGTCCTTCATGCGGCTGTTCGCCTGCCCCAGCATCACCATGGCCTGGTACTTCTCGGCGATCACGGTGTAGACCGGATACACCCGCAGCATGGAGGCTGGAAAGTCCCCCAGCAAGGTGGGGTACGCCACGGTCTGCGGTCCCGGCGTCACGGCATCACCGAAGCCCACGTCGATCTGCAGGGCGCAGCGCGCGGAGCCCAGGCGTGCCACCAGCCGGATGCGGGTGCCGCCGTAGGTGTTGTCTTCGCGAATGGCATCGGCCTTCACGGAGTCGGGGTCGAACACCATGCCGTCGCCCAGGTCCATGGCGGCGACTTCGCGGAAGGTGGCGATCAGGTTGGCCTCATCGTCGGGGCCGAAGCCCAGCAGGTCGGCGTCCCTTGTCGGGCGGTGCGGGGTGTCGTACCACAGCGCAAAGAGCAGGGCGCCTTTGAGCAGGAAGCGGTCGGCATGGGGAGACAGGCTGATGCGAGCCAGCAGGCGCTCCGTGCCAAACCGGTTGAGCAGCAGGTTGTAGTCATCACCGCGCTGTTTGGCGAGCGTCAGCAGCCGGGCCAGGATGGATGCCGAGCGGTTGCCGGTCATTGCGTCACCGCCTCCAGGTAGGGCTGCATGACACGCTCCACCCGGTTGATTTTGGCAAAGTGGCTCAGCTCGGCCATGGTGACCTTGCGGGTGCGCCAGGCGTCTTTCAGTGCCTCCAGCGCCACGTCCAGGCCGATCTTGTTGCGGAACTTGAAGCAGTCGGTCACCGTCTTGGCCGCGCTGTACACGCGGATGGGCGTCCCGTGGTCGATCACGGTCTGGATGCCCTCGCTGTACGCGGCGCCCCGCAGGCGCGTGATGCGCAGCGTCGGGTAGCTCAGCACCGGTGCCTGCGTTGCCTCGGGCAGCGCGATCCACACATCGTGCGGCAGTTGCGTGCCGATCTCATGGAATTGCAGCGCAGTCAGCAGGCACAGCACGGCCTTTGGCACACGCTGGCAGACCTCGATCAGCGTTTGATGTTCGGTGATGTCGGCGTCGGGCAGCCCGTACAGGCCCCGCGCGAACCGTTGCAGCTTGCCTGCGTGGTGAAGCCGGATCAGAAGCTGTGGCGACCAACCCTGCTCGCGCACGTCCGCGGCCCGCAGCACACGCCGGTGCCGGGCCAGTTCGAGGATGTGGTCAGACTGGTTCATGAAGTATGAGTTTAATATTCGCATTACTTTTGTTCAAGTGATGCGATTTTCAACCTAACGAGAGACCGTGCACATAATCCGCCCCACCGCACAGCCAGCCGCAGACCCACGATGCCACCACGCCGCGCTTCCGCTTCCAGCCCCACCGATGCCGACAGCAGCGCCGCCCGTTCGGCCATCCTCGCGGCGGCCCGCGCGGAGTTTTCCGCCAAGGGGCTGACGGGCGCGCGCGTCAACGAGATCGCGGCCCGCGCCGGCGTCAACAAGCAGCTGATCTACTACTACTTCGGCAGCAAGGAAGACCTCTACCGCGCCGCGCTCGAGGTGGTCTACACCGAGATCCGCACGCAGGAACGCAGCCTGAAGCTGGGCGACATGCAGCCCGAGGAGGCGATGGCCAGGCTGATCGGTTTCTCGTTCGACTACCTCGCCGAGCACCCCGACTTCATCGGCCTGCTCAACCACGAGAACGCGCAAGGCGCGCGGCATGTGCGCGATTCCAGCGCGATCCGCGACACCAATTCGCCGCTGATCGAGCTCATCGCCAAGACCCTGGCGCGCGGCATCCGCGCGCGCGTGTTCCGCCGTGGCATCGACCCGGTGGAACTCTACATCTCGGTCGCCGGCATGTCGTATTTCTTCTTCTCCAACCGCCTGACCCTGTCGTCCATCTTCAGCCGCGATCTCTCGTCTGCCGACGCGGTGGGCGCCTACCGCGCGCACGTCGTGGCCTTCGCCATGGCCGGTCTGCGCGCCTGATTCCACCGCACCATTCGAGGGCGCGAACGCATCCGGGCAAACCCTTTGTCCCGATTTCAACCAAACGGTTGACACGAAGTTGACACGCCCATATGCTCATCCCATCGCGTTTGAGAAAAGGGTCATGCCATGTCAGGCAACGTTGTCACACTGCTGGATCCCGCGCAGCTGCCGGCTCGTTTCGAGTCGGTCGAGGCGCTGGAGGAATTCCTGTCGCGGCCGAGCCAGGCCCTGATCGACGACCTGGCGCAGGTGGACGGCGACATCATGATCCTGGGCGTGGCCGGCAAGATGGGCCCCACGCTCGCGCGCCTGGCCAAGAACGCCGCGCCGCACAAGCGCGTGATCGGCGTGGCGCGCTTCAGCGACCCCGCCGTGCGCCAGCGCATGGAAGCCTGGGGCATCGAGACCATCGCCGCCGACCTGCTGGACCGCGCCGCCATCGAGGCGCTGCCGCGCGTGCCCAACATCGTCTTCGCGGCCGGCCACAAGTTCGGCGCCAAGGACAACCAGGCCCTGACCTGGGCCATGAACACCCACGTGCCGGCCCTGGTGGCCGACACCTTCCGCGAGTCGCGCATCGTCGGTTTCTCCACCGGCAACATCTACCCGCTGACCACGGTGGGCCGCCAGGGCGCGAGCGAGAAGACGCCGCCCGCACCGCTGGGCGAGTACGCGCAGTCGTGCATCGGGCGCGAGCGCATGTTCGAGTACTTCTCGGGCCAGCACGGCACGCCGGGCCGCATCTTCCGCCTCAACTACGCGATCGACATGCGCTACGGCGTGCTGTACGACATCGCCTCCAAGGTGCACCGCGGCGAGACGGTGGACGTCACCATGGGCCACGTGAACGTGATCTGGCAGGGCGACGCCAACGCGCAGGTGCTGCGCTGCCTGCGCCACTGCACGGTGCCGTCCACCCCGGTGAACTGCACCGGGCCGGAAACGCTCTCGGTGCGCTGGCTGGTGGACGAGTTCGCCGCGCGCCTGGGCGTGAAGGCGCAGGTGAGCGGGCAGGAGGCGGCCACCGCGCTGCTGTCGGACACCACTTTGGCGGGCAAGCTGTTCGGTTACCCGCTGGTGCCGCTGGGCGCCATGCTCGACTGGGTGGCCGACTGGGTCAAGCGCGAGCAGCCGGCGCACGGCAAGCCGACCAAGTTCGAGGTCCGGGATGGCGCCTTCTGAGGCACTGACCTCGGTCATCCTCGGTCCGGACGATGTGCCGGAGGGCCTCGCTTTGTCGGACGCCGCGGGCTGGAACCAGACCGCCGACGACTGGCGCCTGTTCATCACGCAGGGCCGCGTCTTCGGCCTGCGCGATGGCGATGCGGGCCCGCTGGTGGCGACGGCCGCCGCGCTGCCGTACGAAGGTGGCATCGGCTGGGTGTCCATGGTGCTGGTGAACCCCGCGTGGCAACACCGGGGCCTGGCCACTGCCTTGATGGCGCGCTGCGTGACGCACCTGCGCTCGCTCGGCGCCACGCCGGTGCTGGACGCCACCCCCGCCGGCCAGCAGGCCTACCTGCGCATCGGTTTTGAAGACGGTTTCGCACTCGCGCGCTGGGAAGGCTCGGTGACTGCCGCCGCCCCGCGCCCCGCGCCGCCGGCCGATGCCGCCACGGTGTCGGCGCTCGACGCCCAGGCCAACGGCTGTGGCCGGGGCTTTCTGCTGGCCGACTTCCTGCAACGTGCCGGCACGCGGGTGGGCCTGTCGCCGGCGCGCACCGGTTTCGTGATCGCCCGCGAAGGCCGCCGCGCCACGCAGATCGGCCCGCTGGTGGCCGACGACGAAAGCTCGGCGCTCTCGCTGCTGCAGGCCGCGCTGGCCGGCGCCAGCGGCCGCGTGTTCCTCGATGTGCCCGAACGCTGGGCCGCGCTGCGCGCCTGGCTGGAGCAGGCCGGTTTCGCGCGCCAGCGCGCCTTCGTGCGCATGTCGCTCGGCGCGGCCCCCATCGCCTCTGTCAACGACCGCCTGTTCGTATTGGCCGGTCCCGAATTTGGTTGAACCATGAGCCTCACTGCCTCCCAAGTCGAACACACCCGCGCGCTGCTGCGCCGGGGCCTGGCCATTCCCGCGCACCCGCTCGCGCTCAACGCGCAGCGCCAGCTCGACGTGCGCCGCCAGCGCGCGCTCAGCCGCTACTACCTCGATGCCGGCGCCGGCGGCCTGGCCGTGGGCGTGCACACCACGCAGTTCGCGATCCGCGAGGTGGGGCTGTATGAAGAGGTGCTGCGCCTGGCCATGGAGACCGCGCGCGCCTGGGTCGAACCCGGCCGCGAGCTCGCCATGGTGGCCGGCGTGTGCGGCCGCACCGAACAGGCCGTGGCCGAAGCGACACTCGCGCGCGGCCTGGGCTACAACGCCGGCCTGCTGAGCCTGGCCGCGATGAAGGGCCAGAGCGAAGACGCGCTGATCGCGCACTGCGAGGCGGTGGCGCAAGAGATCCCGCTGATCGGCTTCTACCTGCAGCCCGCCGTGGGCGGCATGAACCTGAGCGCCGCGTTCTGGGCCCGCTTCGCGGCGATCCCGAACGTGGTGGCGATCAAGGTCGCGCCCTTCCATCGCTACCGCACGCTGGACGTGGTGCGCGGCCTGGTGCAGGCGCGCGCCGAAGAGCGCGTGACGCTCTACACCGGCAACGACGACCACATCGTGCTCGACCTGATCACGCCCTTCACCGTGCCGCGCGACGGTGTGCCGGTGACGGTGCGCTTCCGGGGCGGCCTGCTCGGCCATTGGTCGGTGTGGACCTCGGGCGCGGTGCGCATGCTGGAGCTGTGCAAGGCCGCGGCCAAGGGTTCGGTGGTGACGGCCGAGATGCTGGCGCTGGACAGCCGCGTGACCGACTGCAACAGCGCCTTCTTCGACGTGGCCAACGACTTCCACGGCTGCATCGCCGGCTGCCATGAGATCCTGCGCCGCCAGGGTTTGCTCGAAGGCATCTGGTGCCTGGACCCGAACGAAGGCCTGAGCCCGGGCCAGAAGGAAGCCATCGACCGCGTGTGCGCCGAGCACGGCGACCTGGCCGACGACGCCTTCGTGAAGGCCGGCCTGAGCCGCTGGCTCGCGTGACGGAAAGAAGAAACCCACCATGACGCAAAACAGAATCGCCCGCTGGACCGCCCACTACCTGCCCGCCATCGGGCTGTTCGTGGGCTTCATCGTGTTGTGGCAGCTCGCGGTGTCGGTGTTCGGCATCCGCGAATACCTGCTGCCCAGCCCGTACTCGGTGTGGCAGGCCATGCTGAGCGACGAGATCCCCTGGTTCAGCCACGCCTGGATCACCGGTGTGGAAATCCTCGGCGCCTTCGTGCTGGCCGGTGTGGCCGGCGTGATGTTGGGCATGGCCATCGCCTGGTCGCAAGGCATCTCGCGCGCGCTCACGCCCTTCCTGGTGTTCGTGAACACGCTGCCCAAGGTGGCGATCGCGCCGCTGTTCCTGATGTGGCTGGGCTACGGCATCCTGCCCAACATGCTGATCGGCGCGCTGATCGGCTTCTTCCCGGTGGTCATCAACACCGCCGTGGGCCTGACCCAGATCGACCAGGACATGGTGGACCTGGGCCGCGTGTTCAGCGCGCCCAAGTGGAAGGTGTTCATGAAGATCCGCATCCCCAACGCCTACCCCTACATCCTGAGCGCGCTCAAGGTCACCGCCACCTCGGCCGTGGTGGGCGCGGTGGTGGGGGAGTTCGTGGCCTCGCAGAAAGGCCTGGGCTACGTGATCATCACCACGCAGAGCAGCATGAACACGCCGGCCGCGTTCGCCGCGCTGGTGTGGATCTCGGTGCTGGGCCTGCTGCTGTACGGCCTGGTGGCCCTGCTCTCGCGCCTGCTCGCGCCCTGGGCCGAAGAAGCCCCGCGCTGATCAAAGAAAACAACAACCCCTTCCCTCCCCGCCGTTCTCCTCTTC
>NZ_JBYTAE010000075.1:0-32705 GCF_058787875.1 Hydrogenophaga sp. FW305-3-2-15-A-LB1
CCCCATGCCCGATTCCTCCCGCCCCGACCCGGATGCCCTGCTTGCGCGGGTGCAGCAGGAAGAAGCCCGCGCGCGCCGGGGCAGCCTGAAGATCTTCTTCGGCGCCTCGGCCGGCGTGGGCAAGACCTACGCCATGCTCTCGGCCGCGCGCGCGGCCCTGGCCCAGGGCACGCCGGTCACCATCGGCGTGGTGGAGACGCACGGACGGCCCGACACCGAGGCCCTCGCGCGCGGCCTGCCCCGCCTGCCGCTGCAGGCCGTGGCCTACCGGGGCCACCAGCTGCACGAGTTCGACCTCGACGCCGCGCTGGCCTTCGGCGCGCAGCACCCCGGCCAGGCCCTGGTGCTGCTCGACGAGCTGGCCCACAGCAACGTGGCCGGCACGCGCCACCTCAAGCGCTGGCAGGACGCCGAGGAGCTGCTGGTGGCCGGCATCGACGTCTGGTCGACCATGAACGTGCAGCACCTGGAGAGCCTCAACGACATCGTCAGCGGCATCACCGGCATCCGCGTCTGGGAGACCGTGCCCGACCACTTCTTCGACGACGCCGACGAGGTGGTGGTGGTCGACCTCCCGCCCGACGAACTGCTGGAGCGCCTCAAGGCCGGCAAGGTCTACCTGCCGCAGGGCGACGACCAGCGCGCCGAACGCGCGGCGGCCAACTTCTTCCGCAAGGGCAACCTGCTGGCGCTGCGCGAACTCGCGCTGCGCCGCACCGCCGACCGGGTGGACGACGAGATGCGCGCCTACCGGCGCGGCGGTGCCGACAAGCCGGTGTGGCCCAACCGAGAGGCCCTGCTGGCCGGCGTGGGGCCGGGCGCGCACGCCGAGAAGGTGGTGCGCAGCACGGCGCGCATGGCCGCCCAGCTCGACGTGCCCTGGCACGCCGTGCACGTGGAGACCCCGGGGCGCCCGATGGCCGAGGCCACGCAGCGCACCCTGCGCCTGGCCGAATCGCTGGGCGCGAGCACCGCCACGCTGTCCTCCACCGACGCCGCCACCGCCCTGGTGCGCCACGCTCGCGAACACAACCTGGCGCGCCTGGTGCTCGGCCGCCGCCGCGCGCGCCGCTGGCCCTGGCAGCGCAGCCTGGCCGAGCGGGTGGCCGAGCGCGCCGACGACCTGGACCTGGTGCAGGTCGGCCTGCCCGCGGCGCCCGACGACACCCCGCCCGCCGCGCGCGCCGAACCCGGCGAGGGCCGCTGGCGCGGCTACCTCTGGGCCGCCGCCACCTGCCTGCTCATGGCCCTGCTCGCGATGCCGCTGCGCGACGTGCTGGAGCGCAGCAACATCGTCATGCTGTTCCTGCTCGTGGTGGTCGGCGTGGCCCTGGTGCTGGGCCGCGGGCCGGCCGTGCTCGCCGCCTTCCTGGGCGTGGGGCTGTTCGACTTCCTGTTCGTGCCGCCCTTCCACAACTTCGCGGTGAGCGATGTGGAATACCTCGTCACCTTCGGCGTGATGCTGGTGGTGGCGCTGGTGGTGGGCCAGCTCACGGCCGGACTCAAGCAGCAGGCCGAGGCCGCCACCCAGCGCGAACACCGCGTGCGCAGCCTGTACGACATGTCGCGCGACCTCTCGGCCGCGCTGCTGGCCACGCAGGTGGCCGAGATCGGCGCGCGTTTTCTCACCGGCGAGTTCGGCGCGCGCTCGGCGCTGCTGGTGGCCGACGACCACGACCGGCTGCAGGCCCTCGACGGCGGCAGCGCGCCGGTGGACACCGCCGTGGCGCAATGGGCCTTCGAGCGCGGCGAAGAAGCCGGGCGCGGCACCGACACCCTGCCCGCCAGCACCTGCCTGGTGCTGCCCCTGAAAGCGCCCATGCGCGTGCGCGGCGTGCTGGTGATCGAGCCGCCCGGCGGGCGCCCCTGGGGCATCGAACAGCGCCGCCTGCTGCAGACCTGCGCCTCGCTGCTGGCGATCTCGCTCGAGCGCATCCACTACATCGAGGTGGCGCAGAGCAGCACGGTGCAGATCGAGTCCGAGCGGCTGCGCAACTCGCTGCTCTCGGCGATCTCGCACGACCTGCGCACGCCCCTGGCCTCGCTGGTGGGCCTGGCCGACGCGCTCGAACTCACACCACCCGCGCTCGGCGAGGCGCAGCGCGAGGTCGCCAGCGCGATGCGGCAATCGGCCCAGCGCATGAACGCCCTGGTGAACAACCTGCTCGACATGGCCCGCCTGCAGGCCGGCGCGGTGCAGCTCAACCGCGCCTGGCAGCCGCTGGAAGAGGTGGTGGGCAGCGCGCTTGCCGCCTGCGGGCCCCTGCTGGCCGGGCGCGACATCCGCGTGGACCTGCCCGACGGCCTGCCCCTGCTGCACCTGGACACGGTGCTGATCGAGCGCGTGCTGGTGAACCTGCTGGAGAACGCCACCAAGTACACGCCGGCGGGCAGCGCCATCCAGATCGCGGCGCGCGAGCGCAGCGACAGCGTGGTGATCCTGCTCGACGACCACGGCCCCGGCCTGCCCAAGGGACACGAGGCGCGCGTGTTCGAGAAGTTCGAACGCGGCCAGCGCGAGAGCGCCCTGCCCGGCGTCGGCCTGGGCCTGGCGATCTGCCGCGCCATCGTGC
Source organism: Hydrogenophaga sp. FW305-3-2-15-A-LB1 (assembly GCF_058787875.1). Lineage (NCBI taxonomy): Bacteria > Pseudomonadati > Pseudomonadota > Betaproteobacteria > Burkholderiales > Comamonadaceae > Hydrogenophaga > Hydrogenophaga sp. FW305-3-2-15-A-LB1. The sequence goes on from NZ_JBYTAE010000075.1 coordinate 2,574, forward strand.
AGGCGCACGGTGGCACCATCGGGGGCCACAACCGCGAGTCGGGCGGCGCCGTGTCGGGCGCCCGCTTCGTCATCACCCTGCCCCGGGGCACGCCGCCCGCCGACCTGGGCACGCACACCGAGGACGCGCCCCCGCCATGAGCACCGCCGGCAGCCAGATCCTGATCGTCGAAGACGAGGCCCACATCCGCCGCTTCGTGCGCCTGGCGCTGGAGGCCGAGGGCCACACCGTGCACGAGGCCGAGAACTACCAGCGCGGCCTGATCGAGGCCGGCACGCGCCGGCCCGATCTGGTGGTGCTGGACCTGGGCCTGCCCGATGGCGACGGCGTGGACCTCATCCGCGAACTGCGCCAGTGGTCGGCCATGCCGGTGATCGTGCTCTCGGCGCGCAGCGCCGAGGCCAGCAAGATCGCCGCGCTCGACGCGGGCGCGGACGACTACCTCGTCAAGCCCTTCGGCGCGGGTGAACTCGGTGCGCGCGTGCGCGCCCAGTTGCGCCGCCACCAGCAGCAGACGCCGGGCGGCGCGCCGCAGATCGTGTTCGGCGAGGTGCGCATCGACCTCGTGCGCCGCGTGGTCGAGCGCGCGGGCGAGGCGCTGCACCTCACCCCCATCGAATACAAGCTGCTCACGCACCTGGCCTCGCAGCCCGACCGCGTGATCACGCACGCGCAACTGCTCAAGGCCGTGTGGGGCCCCGGCCACCTGGAAGACTCGCACTACGTGCGCGTGCACATGGCCAACCTGCGCAAGAAGATCGAGGCCCAGCCTTCGATGCCGCGCCACCTGGTCACCGAGACCGGCATCGGCTACCGCTTCGTGGCCTGAGCGGTCTCGAACTCGGGCAGGAACACCGGCAGACCACCCCCCGCGTCGTCCACCTGGTGCACCCCCGCGCGGTAGAGCGCGCGCAGGCCCTCGGCCTCGATCACCGCCCCCACCGCGCCTTCGCCCAGCACCTGGCCTTCACGCATCAGCAGCGCGCGGTCGGCGCAGCGCAGGGCCTGGTTGGGGTCGTGCGTGGTGAACAGCACCGCCAGGCCTTCGCGCGCCAGCGTGCGGATGGCGCGCATCACCAGGCCCTGGTTGCCAAAGTCCAGGCTGGCGGTGGGTTCGTCGAGCAGCACGGCCTGCGGCTGCTGCGCCAGCGCGCGGGCGATCAGCACCAGCTGGCGTTCGCCGCCGCTGACCTCGTGCACCGAGCGCGCGGCCAGGTGCGCGATGCCCAGGCGCTCCAGCGCCTGCAACGCGATGGCGCGGTCTTTCGCGCCAGGCCGCGCGATCAGGCCCAGGTGCGCGGTGCGGCCCATCAGCACCATCTCGAGCGCGGTGAAACCGAAGGTGCTGGCCTGGCCCTGGGGCACATAGGCCACCACGCGCGCGCGCTCGGCCAAGGGCCAGGCCGCGAGCGTGCGGCCCTGCAGCCGCACCGAGCCCGCCAGCGCGGGCAGCAGGCCGAGCACGGTCTTGAGCAGCGTGGTCTTGCCGCAGCCGTTGGGGCCGAGCAGCGCGAGCACCTCGCCGCCGCGCAGCTCCAGCGACAGGCCCGCGCCCACCACGCGGCCCGGGTAGCCCACGCTCAGGCCGTCGGCGTGCAGCAGGGCCTCCGTCATGTCCAGCCCCGGGAGGCGCGCCGCAGCAGCACGATGAAGAACGGCGAACCGATCAGCGCGGTGAGGATGCCCAGCGGGATCTCCACCGGTGCCAGGGTGCGGGCCAGCGTGTCGATGAGCAGCAGCAGGCCGCCGCCGAGCACGGCCGAGGTGGGCAGCAGGCGCACGAACGAAGGCCCGACCAGAAAGCGCGCCAGGTGCGGCACGACCAGCCCGACCCAACCCACGATGCCGGCGGCCGCCACACTCGCGGCCGTGACCAGCGTGGCGGCGGCGACGATGAGCAGGCGCAGGCCGGTGGTGCGCGCGCCCAGCGAACGCGCCTCCTCCTCGGGCAGCGACATCACGTCCATGCGCCAGCGCAGCAGCAACAGCACCACCGTGCCCAGCGCCACCGGCCCGATCAGCGAAGGCAGGTCGTTGGCGTGGGCGCCGGCCAGGCTGCCGAGCAGCCAGAAGGTCATGGCGGGCAGCTGGTTGTAGGGGTCGGCCAGCACCTTGACCAGGCCGATGCCCGCGCCCAGCAGCGAACCGATGACGATGCCCGCGAGCAGCAGCACCAGCACCGGGTCGCCGTGCCGCACGGTGGAGCCCACGCCGTACACCAGCGCCACCGCGAGCAGGCCGCCCACGAACGCGGCCATCTGGATGCCGAACACGCCGAACGAGAAGAAGATGCCCAGCACCGCGCCGAGCGCCGCGCCGGCCGAGGCGCCCAGGATGTCGGGCGAGACCAGCGGGTTGCGGAACAGGCCCTGGAAAGCCGCGCCCGCCACCGCCAGCGCCGCGCCCACCGCGAGGGCGGCGATCGCGCGCGGCCCGCGCACCTGCAGCACGATGGTCTGCACCTGGTCGTTGGGCGCGGGCGCGCCTTGCAGCAGGGCGGCCGCCCATTGCACGAGGTCGCCGAGCGGGATATCGATGCGGCCCTGCGTGAGCGCGAGCAGCAGGCCCGCGAGCAGCACCGCCCCCGCCCAGAGGCCGCCGCCTTTCATGTTCAGTCCCGGCCGGCGAGCACGCGCTGCACCTGCGCTGGCGTCAACTCGACCTGGTAGAACAGCTGGTAGAACTCGCGCGTGATCGCGCCCAGGTCTTCGGGGAACAGCGCGGGAAACACCTTGCTGCCCAGCCACCACAGGCCCGGCAGCCGGTTCACGCTGGGTGGGAAGTCGATCCAGCCGAAGGGCAGCTTGGGCGAGAGGTGCACGCGCCCGTTCTTCACCGCGCTCACGCCGCGCCACAGCGGGTTGTTGTGCACGGTCTGCGCGAAGCTCTGGTCGATGGTGACGATCACCTCGGGGTCCCAGGCCAGCACCTGTTCGATCGACACCGTGGCCAGGCCCCCTTGCAGGCCGGCGGCCACGTGGCGGATGCCCATGGCCTCGAACATCTCGACGTTGATGGATCCACCCAGGCCGGTCTCCAGCCCCTCGGGGCCGCGCGCGTAGTACACGCGGGGTGGTGCGGTCGCGCGCGCCACGCGCTCGCGCACCGTGCGCAAGGTATCGGCGGTGTAGCGGGCCAGCCGCGCCGCGCGCTCGGTGCGCCCGGTGAGTTCGCCCAGCAGGGTGTAGCCCTGCGCCGTGGCCTCCAGCCGGCCGTCGAGCAGCGCGTAGGGAATGCCGGTCTGCGCCTGCACGCGGTCGGCCAGTTCAACGAAGGTCTGGCGCGTGGAGCCGGCGTCCACGATCAGGTCGGGCTTGCTGGCCAGCAGCTGTTCGAGGTTGGTGGTGTTGCCGCGCCCGGTGAGCCGCCCCACCTCGGGCCGGTTGCCGATGCCGGGCAGCAGGAACTCGAGCTCGGGGCCGCGGTTGGCGCGCGGCCAGCCAATCAGCGCACCGGGTGCCAGCGTGTAGAGCCAGATGGCCGCCGGCGGACCGGCCGGGAAGATGCGCTGCACCCGCGCCGGCACGTTGACGCGCCGGTTGGCGCCGTCGACCACGCTGCGCGTGGCCTGTGCCCCCGCCGGCAGGCAGGCGCCCAGGCCGGCTGCGATCAGCAGATCGCGCCGGCGCGGGTGGGCATGTTCAGGGTTTTCCAAAGCCATAACGCGCGAACGTGGCTTGCGCGGGCGGCGCCAACAGGGCCTTGGCGAAGGCCTCGGCCTGCGCGGGAGCCCCTTGCCGCACCGTGAGACCATACGACGCCGCCACCTGCAATTCCACCGGCACTTGCACCACCTTCAGGCGCGGGACTTCCTTCTGCGACGCCACGGCGTTGGTGCAGTACGTCAGGAACACATCGGCCTGGCCCTGGTCCATCACCCAGGCGTACGTGCCCTGGCCGGCAGGCGGCTTGGGCGAATCCGGGCCGCCGGTGAGCTTGAGGGCCTTGGCGTCGAGCGCCGCGTAGGCGCCAGCGCGCACCTGGTCGGCCTTGCGGAACAACTCCCACGCATAGTCGCCCGACGGATCGGCCTTGGGCGTGGACGTGCCCAGCTTCACCGCCGGGTTGAGCATGGTGGCCAGCAAGGTCTGCGGCGTGGCGTTCACGTTCGCCTGCGTCAGTGCGCACAGGCTGTTGCGAACGAACACGGTATGCGGCGCCCAGCCTCCCGCGGCGGCCAGGCGTTGGGGATGCTGGGTATCCGCCGAGGCGAACACCATCGCGCCCTCGCCTTTCTCGATGCGTTCGCGCAGCAAGCCGGAGGCACCGAACGTCAACGCAATCTTCTGCCCGGTGCGCATCTCGTGGTCGCGCGCGATCTCGGTGAGCACCTCGCGCAGGCTGCCGGCGGCGTAGACCTGAAGGGGTTCTTTCATCGGCGCCACCTCAGGCGAGGCACAACCGATCAGCGTGGCCAGGGCAACGGCCGTCAGGCTGGCGCGGTGCATCACGCTTCACTTCGCCGCGTTCGGGAAGAACAGCTGCTCGCCGCCGATCTTGTAGCTGGCGATGGCCGCCTGGCCGGCCGGGCCGGTGACCCAGTCCACGAACTTCTGGCCTTCGGCCGTTTTCACCTGCGGGTGCTTGGCCGCGCTCACCAGCATCACGCCGTACTGGTTGAACAGGCGCTTGTCGCCCTCCACCAGCACCGCGAGGTCGGCGCGGTTCTTGAAGTTGAGCCAGGTGCCGCGGTCGGACAGCACATAGCCACCGCTGCTGGCGCCGATGTTGAGCGCCGGGCCCATGCCGCAGCCGCATTCCTTGTAGCCGCTGCCCTTGTTGGCGTCGGTGTCGGTCATCTTCCAGAAGCGCAGCTCGGCCGCGTGCGTGCCGCTCTTGTCGCCGCGCGAGATGAACTCGGTGTTGGTGCTGGCGATCTTCTTCAGCGCGGCCACGATGTCGTCGCCCTTGGTCTTCGCGGGGTCGGCCTTGGGGCCGATCAGCACGAAATCGTTGTACATGACCTCCTGGCGTTTGGCCGAGAAGCCGTCGGCGACGAACTTCTCTTCGGCCACCTTGTCGTGCACGAACAGCACGTCGGCATCGCCCCGGCGCGCCATGTCGATCGCCTGCCCGGTGCCGAGCGCGACCACCTTCACGTCGATGCCGCTGGCCTTCTTGAACTCCGGCAGCAGGAAGGAGAACAGGCCCGACTGCTCGGTGGAGGTGGTGGAGGCCACCACGATGCTCTGGGCGAGCGCACCGGCGCTGGCCAGCAGGCCGGCGGTGCCCAGCACGGCGGTGAGGGTGAGGTGGCGGAAGGTGGTTTTCACAGGCTTTCTCCTTGGACAAACAAATGGGCCTGCGGGCACAGGGACCGCAGGAGATCGTGGTTGAAAAAATCGTTCACGGGCAGGTCCGCCAGCAGGCGGCCCTTTTCCAGATACACGACGCGGCTGGCCAGGCGCTTGACCTGGCCGAGGTTGTGGCTGCTGAAGACCAGCGTGGTGGGTTTGCCCGTGGGTTGGCCGGCCACGTCGCGCTGGCCGGCGGCGGTGAATTCGGCGATCAGCGCCTCCACCTCGCGCTTGGCGTGCGGGTCCAGGCTGGCGGTGGGCTCGTCGAGCAGCCACACGGCCGGGCGCAACGCCCAGGCGCGCGCCAGCGCCAGGCGCTGCTGCTGGCCGCCGGAGAGCGCGCGTCCGCTGCGCTCGGCCAGGTGGCCCATTTCCACGCGCTCCAGCGCCTGCAGGGCCAGCGCGCGCGTCTGGCGCGCGGGCACGCCCTGCAGCCACAGACCGAGCTGGATGTTGCGCCGCGCGCTCATGCGCAGCATGTGCGGCCGCTGGAACAGCATGGCCACGCGCTGGTGCGCGGGCATGTGCAACTCGCCCGCGCTGGGGCGCTGCAGCCCGTGCAGGGTGCGCAGCAGCGTGCTCTTGCCGCTGCCGTTGGCGCCGACCAGCGCCACGCGCTCGCCCTCTTCGATGCGCAGAAACACGTCCGTCAAGGCCTGCAGGCGCGCGGCCGGGCCCAGGTGCACCTGCACGCCGCGCAGCTCGAAACAGGGGGCAGGCGCCACGGCGCGGCGCGCGGTCACGGGCAAGCCGCTCATGCCGCCACCAAGGCCGGCGCGGCGCTGGCCGCGCCGTCGGCGCGCTCGCGCCAGCGGCTCAGCAGCGACACGAGGGCGTTGAGCAGGAGCACCACCAGCAGCAGCACCACGCCCAGGCCCAGCGCCAGCGGCAGGTCGCCCTTGCTGGTCTCGAGCGCGATGGCCGTGGTCATGACGCGCGTGAAACCTTCGATGTTGCCGCCCACGATCATCACCGCGCCCACCTCGGACACGGCACGGCCGAAGGCGGTCAGCAGCACAGTGAGCAGCGCGTAGCGCTCGTCCCAGGCCAGAAGCAGGCTTCGGAAAGCGGCACCGGCGCCCAGCGAGGCGAGCTGCTCGCCATGGCTGCGGTCGGCGTCTTCCACCACCTGGCGCGTGAGCGCGGTCACCAGCGGCAGCACCAGCACCGTCTGCGCCAGCACCATGGCCTGGAAGCTGAACAGCCAGCCCAGGAAACCCAGCGGCCCCGAACGCGAGAGCAGCAGGTAGATGACCAGGCCGACCACCACCGAGGGGATGGCCAGGAAGGTGTTGAGCACGGTGAGCACCGCGCCCCGGCCGGGGAAGCGCGCGGCCGCGAGCAAGGCGCCCAGCACCAGGCCCAGGCCGCAGGCCAGCAGGCAGGCCGTGGCACTGACCGCCAGGGAGCGCATGACCACCGCCCACAGGCCCGGGTCGCCCGAAAGAATCAGCCGCAGCGCCGTGGCCAGGCTGTCTGAAAATGTGTTCATATGTTCGATCGAGCTTACGGGTGTGCTCCTGAATCGAGAGTACGTAATGACGCGGTATGAAATTCAATGCATAGGGCGCCCGCTCGCCGGACCCGCCCTTGGTTTGGTGCAAACTCGGCGTCCATGCGAAAAATCGAGCTCTCCTACACACTGACGTCACCGACGCCGGAGCGCTCGTCCCATCCCGTGCAGCTGCGCAATCCCATGATGGACGTGCTGCACGCCGTGCGCAGCAGCGGCTCGATCTCGGGCGCGGCGCGCGAGCTGGGCCTCTCGTACCGCCACGTGTGGGGCCAGTTGAAGGACTGGGAAGCCAGCCTGGGGCAGGCGCTGATCTTCTGGGAACGCGGGCAGGCCGCGCGCCTCACGCCTTTTGGCGAACGCCTGCTGATGGCCGAGCGGCTCGCCCAGGCGCGCCTGGGCCCGCAGATGGAGAGCCTGCGCGCCGAGCTGGAGCGCGCCTTCGCCATGGCCTTCGACGAAGGCCAGCACGCCAGTGCGGCCGACGTGCTCACGCTCTACGCCAGCCACGACCACGCGCTCACCGAGCTGCAGCATCAGGCGGGCAACGCCGCGCCGCCCCTGCACCTGGACATCCGCTTCTGCGGCAGCGTGGACGCGATCCGCGCGCTCAACGAAGGGCGCTGCGAGCTCGCGGGCTTCCACACCCAGCCCTTCGCCGCCGCTGGCAGCCTGAGCGCGCGCGCCTACCGGCCCCTGCTCAAGCCCGGCCTGCACAAGATCATCGGTTTCGCGCGCCGCTCACAGGGCCTGATGGTGGCGCCGGACAACCCGCTGCGCCTGCGCGACATTGCCGACGTCTCGCGCCTGCAGGCGCGCTTCGTGAACCGCGCCATCGGCACCGGCACGCGCCTGCTGCTCGACGAGCTCCTGGCCCAGGCCACGTTGCTGCCCATGGACATCGTGGGCTACCACAACGTGGAAAGCTCGCACGCGGCCGTGGCCCAGGCGGTGGCCAGCGGCAGCGCGGACGTGGGCCTGGGCACCGAGTACGCCGCGCGCTCTCGGGGCCTGGACTTCGTGCCCCTGACCGAGGAGCGCTACCTGCTGGTGTGCCTCAAGAGCGCGCTGGAGCAGCCCGCCATGCAGCGCCTGCTCAAAAGCCTGCGCAGCCGCGCCTGGCAGGAGCGGCTGAACGCCCTGCCCGGTTATGCCACCGACCACTGCGGTGAGGTCGCGGCGATGAAGCGCCTCTTGCCCTGGTGGGACTGAAAGAGCCCCCACGCTCCACCGCTGCGCGGGTCGCTGCCCCCCGAGGGGGCTGATCCGGCTTGGGGCGGCCCGGCGCAGGATCGTAGCCCCCACGCTCCACCGCTGCGCGGGTCGCTGCCCCCGAGGGGGCTGATCCGGCTTGGGGCGGCCCGGCGCCGGATCGCTTTTCGCCGGCTACGGCCAGTCCCGCATCACCTCGGCCGCATCGGGCTTGCTGAACTTGGGCGAACCCGCCTTGCGCGGCGTGCCCAGCACCACCCAGCCCACCAGCTGCTCCCCCGGCTCGCAGAACGCGGCCACCACCGGTGCGGCGCGCACCTTGGCACCTGAGAGCATCTTGCCGCCGTAGCCCAGCGCGTGCGCGGCGTTGAGGAAGTTGGTGAGCGCGCCCCCCACGGTCATCCACTGTTCGTGCGGCGTGGCCACCGGGTGGCCAGGGTCGATGCGCGCGATCACCGCCACCAGCAGCGGGGCATTCAGCGCACGGCCACGGTCCAGCGACGCCTCTGCCGGGTTTTTCCCGGCCAGAACAGCGGCCTGCTCGAACAGGTCGGCCAGGCGCTCGCGCGCGTCGCCCCGCACCGCCGCGAAGCGGAACGGCACCAGACCGGCGTGATCAGGCGCGCGCAGAGCGGCCTCGGTCATGCGGTGCAGCGCTTCCAGGGAAGGGGCGGGCTCTTCCAGGTGCTTGGCGCCCACCGAGAAGCGGCCCAGCAAGCCCGCCAGCAACGCATCGCCCGCCGACGCATCCATCGATCGCATGGCCACCCAGCCTAGGACGACAGGCGGCGCGCGATCTCGGCCACCAGTTGGCGCGCCAGCACCAATTTGGGCGCGCGGAGCAGCTCTTTCATGCCGCGCTCGTCCACCAGCAGCAGCGCGTTGTCGTCCTGGCCGAAGGTGGCCGGGCCGATGTTGCCCACCAGCAGCGGCACGCCCTTGCGCTTGCGCTTGGCCTGGGCGTGCTCTTCCAGGTCGTGGCTTTCGGCGGCGAAGCCCACGCAATAAAGCTCGCCGCTCTTCGCGCGTGGCGAGGCCGCGATGGCGGCCAGGATGTCCGGGTTCTCGACGAACGACAGCGTGGGCACCTCGCCCGAGCCGTCCTTCTTGATCTTGTGTTCCGCCGATGTCGCGGGGCGCCAGTCGGCCACGGCCGCCGCGGAGACGAAGACCGTGGCGCCGGGCACCAGCAGGTCCAGGCTTTTCTGCATGTTCAGCGCCGACTTCACGTTCACCCGCCCCACGCCTCGCGGCGTGGGCAGCCCCACCGGGCCGGCCACCAGCGTGACCTGGGCGCCCGCCTCGTGGGCGGCGCGCGCGATGGCGAACCCCATCTTGCCGCTGGAGAGGTTGGTCAGGCCCCGCACCGGGTCGATGGCTTCAAAAGTCGGGCCGGCGCTCACCAGCACGTGCTGGCCGGCCAGCGGCTTGGGCTGGAAGAAGCGGGTGAGGTCGTAGAGCAGCTCGTCAGGCTCCAGCATGCGGCCATCGCCCGTTTCACCGCAGGCCTGCTCGCCCGCGCCCACGTCCAGCACGGTGGCGCCGTCGGCGCGCAGCTGCTTGACGTTGCGCTGGGTCGCCGGGTGGGCCCACATCTCGCGGTTCATGGCCGGCGCCAGGATCAGCGGCACCCGATCGATCGGCCGCGCCAGGCACATCAGGCTGAGCAGGTCGTCGGCCCGGCCATGCACCAGCTTGGCCATGAAGTCCGCGCTCGCGGGCGCCACCATGATGGCGTCGGCCTCGCGGCTGAGGTTGATGTGGGCCATGTTGTTGCCCGGGCGCGCGTCCCACTGCGAGGTGAACACCGGCCGGCCCGACAGCGCCTGCATGGTCACCGCGGTGGTGAACTGTTCGGCCGCCTCGGTCATGACGACCTGCACCGTCGCGCCCTCCTTGACCAGCGCCCGGCAGAGTTCGGCGGCTTTGTAACAGGCGATGCCCCCGGAGAGGCCCAGCACGATGTGTTTTCCGGCGAGGTCGTTCATGCGCGCAATGTAGCAGTTCGGGTCTGCCCCGACAGACCCCATGGATAGCCCGGGAAGAGGCGGCCTTTATAATCGCCATTTCCACCTCCTGCGAGCAACCGGCTCGCCCGAGACATGACCAAATTTGTGTTCGTCACCGGCGGTGTGGTGTCCTCCCTGGGCAAGGGCATTGCCTCCGCATCACTGGCCGCTCTCCTCGAGTCCCGCGGCCTCAAAGTCACCCTCATCAAGCTCGACCCGTACATCAACGTGGATCCGGGCACCATGTCCCCCTTCCAGCACGGCGAGGTCTTCGTCACCGACGACGGCGCCGAGACCGACCTGGACCTGGGCCACTATGAGCGTTTCATCGAAACGCGCATGAAGAAGACCAACAACTTCACCACCGGCAAGATCTACCAGTCGGTGCTGGAGAAGGAACGCCGGGGCGACTACCTCGGCAAGACGGTGCAGGTGATCCCGCACGTCACCAACGAAATCCAGGAGTTCATCCAGCGCGGCGCGGGCATCGGCACGCCCGACGCGGTGGACGTGGCCATCGTCGAGATCGGCGGCACCGTGGGCGACATCGAGTCCCTGCCCTTCCTGGAGGCCGTGCGCCAGATGAGCCTGCGCCTGGGCCCGAACAACTCGGCCTTCGTGCACCTGAGCTACGTGCCCTGGATCGCCGCCGCCGGTGAGCTCAAGACCAAGCCCACGCAGCACACCGCCAAGGAGCTGCGCGCCATCGGCATCCAGGCCGATGCGCTGCTCTGCCGCGCCGACCGCCGCATTCCCGACGACGAGCGCGCCAAGATCTCGCTGTTCTCCAACGTGCCCGAATGGGGCGTGATCTCCATGTGGGACGTGGACACCATCTACAAGGTGCCGCGCATGCTGCACGAGCAGGGCCTGGACGGCCTGATCTGCGACAAGCTGCGCATCAACACGCCCCCGGCCAAGCTCCAGCGCTGGGACGACCTGGTGCACGAGGTCGAGCACCCGAAACACATCGTGAAGATCGCCATGGTCGGCAAGTACGTCGACCTGTCGGACAGCTACAAGTCGCTCAACGAGGCGCTGCGCCACGCCGGCATGAAGAACCACGCCAAGGTGCAGATCGACTACATCGATTCGGAAACCATCTCGCCGGCCAACGTCGCCAAGACGCTGGGCGCGTTCGACGCCATCCTGGTGCCCGGCGGCTTCGGCAAGCGCGGCATCGAAGGCAAGATCTGCGCGGCCCGCTATGCGCGCGAGCAGAAGGTGCCCTACCTCGGCATCTGCCTGGGCATGCAGGTCGCCACCATCGAGTACGCGCGCCACGTCGCCGGCCTCAAGAACGCCAACAGCACCGAGTTCGAACCCGACACGCCGCACCCCGTGATCGCCCTGATCACCGAGTGGAAGGACGCCGACGGCAGCATCCAGCAGCGCAGCGCCAGCTCCGACCTGGGCGGCACCATGCGCCTGGGCTCGCAAAGCTCCGACGTGGCCCCCGACACCCTGGCCCACCAGATCTACGGCCCGGTGGTCACCGAGCGCCACCGCCACCGCTACGAAGCCAACGTGAACTACCTGGACCAGCTGCGCGCGGCCGGCCTGGTGATCGCGGCGCTGACCCAGCGCGAGCAGCTCACCGAAATGGTCGAGCTGCCGCAGAAGGTGCACCCCTGGTACGTGGGCGTGCAGTTCCACCCCGAGTTCAAGTCCACCCCGTGGGACGGCCACCCGCTGTTCAACGCCTACGTGAAGGCGGCGCTGGTCCACCAGGGCCAGACGAGCACCAAAACCCCGGTCGCGGCCTGAGCACCCCACGGAGAGGCACCCCATGAAACTCTGCGACTTCGACATCGGCCTGGACCGGCCCTTCTTCCTGATCGCCGGGCCCTGCGTGATCGAGTCCGAGCAGTTGCAGATGGACGTGGCGGGCCAGCTCAAGGAGATCACGGCCAGCCTGGGCGTGCCCTTCATCTTCAAGAGCAGCTTCGACAAGGCCAACCGCAGCAGCGGCACCAGCTACCGCGGCCCGGGCCGCGACAAGGGCCTGGAGATCCTGGCCAAGGTCAAGCGCGAGCTCGGCGTGCCGGTGCTCACCGATGTGCACAGCGAGGACGACATCGCCGATGCGGCCAAGGTCTGCGACGTGCTGCAGACCCCGGCCTTCCTGTGCCGCCAGACCGATTTCATCCGCGCGGTGGCGCAGAGCGGCAAGCCGGTGAACATCAAGAAGGGCCAGTTCCTCGCGCCGCACGACATGAAGAACGTGATCGACAAGGCGCGAGCGGCCGCGAAGGAAGCCGGCCTCAACGAAGACAGCTTCATGGCCTGCGAGCGTGGCGCGAGCTTCGGCTACAACAACCTCGTCTCCGACATGCGCGGCCTGGCCATCATGCGCGAGACCGGTGCGCCGGTGGTGTTCGACGCCACGCACAGCGTGCAGTTGCCCGGCGGGCAAGGCACCAGCAGCGGCGGCCAGCGCGAGATGGTGCCGGTGCTGGCGCGCGCGGCGGTCGCCGTGGGCGTGGCCGGCCTGTTCATGGAAACCCACCCCGACCCGGCCAAGGCCCTGAGCGACGGGCCCAACGCCGTGCCGCTCAAGCACATGAAGGCGCTGCTGGAAACCCTGCTCGCGCTCGACACCGTGACCAAGAAGAACGGTTTCCTCGAAGACCGTTTCAACACCTGATTTCCCCTTCTTTCTTCTTCTTTCTGTCTCTGACCCAAAGGTAGTGAATCCATGAGTGCAATCGTTGACATCGTTGGCCGCGAAATCCTGGACAGCCGCGGCAACCCCACCGTCGAATGCGACGTGCTGCTGGAAAGCGGCGTGATGGGCCGCGCGGCCGTGCCCTCGGGCGCCTCCACCGGCAGCCGCGAAGCCATCGAGCTGCGCGACGGTGACAAGAGCCGCTACCTCGGCAAGGGCGTGCTCAAGGCGGTGGAGAACATCAACACCGAGATCAGCGAAGCCGTGCTGGGCCTGGACGCCTCCGAGCAGGCCTTCCTGGACAAGACCCTGATCGACCTCGACGGCACCGACAACAAGGGCCGCCTGGGCGCCAACGCCATGCTGGCCGTCTCGATGGCCGTGGCCCGCGCCGCCGCCGAAGAGGCCGGCCTGCCGCTGTATCGCTATTTCGGCGGCATGAGCGCGGTGCAGATGCCCGTGCCCATGATGAACGTGGTCAACGGCGGCGCGCACGCCAACAACAACCTGGACCTGCAGGAACTGATGATCATTCCCGTGGGCGCGCCGAGCTTCCGCGAGGCTGTCCGCTGGGGTGCCGAGGTGTTCCACGCGCTCAAGAAGATCATCCACGACAAGGGCATGAGCATCGCCGTGGGCGACGAAGGCGGCTTCGCCCCCAACGTGGCCAACCACGAAGCCGCGATCCAGATGATCCTGGAGGCCATCGGCAATGCCGGCTACACCGCCGGCGAGCAGATCGCCCTGGGCCTGGACTGCGCCGCGAGCGAGTTCTACAAGGACGGCCAATACCACCTGGAAGCCGAAGGCCTGGTGCTCAGCGCCGAGGACTGGACCAACATGCTGGCCACCTGGGTCGACAAGTACCCCATCATCAGCATCGAAGACGGCATGGCCGAAGGCGACTGGGACGGCTGGAAGGTGCTCACCGAACGCCTGGGCGCCAAGGTGCAGCTGGTGGGCGACGACCTGTTCGTCACCAACACCAAGATCCTCAAGGAAGGCATCGAGAAGGACATCGCCAACTCGATCCTGATCAAGATCAACCAGATCGGCACGCTGACCGAGACCTTCGCCGCCATCGAGATGGCCAAGCGCGCCGGCTACACCGCCGTGATCAGCCACCGCTCGGGCGAGACCGAGGACAGCACCATCGCCGACATCGCCGTGGGCACCAACGCCGGTCAGATCAAGACCGGTTCGCTCTCGCGCTCGGACCGCATGGCCAAGTACAACCAGCTGCTGCGCATCGAGGAAGACCTGGGTGATGTGGCCGTGTACCCCGGCCGCGACGCCTTCTACAACCTGAAGTAAGCTTCGGCTTCATGGCCCGCCGCTTCATCCCCGCCCTGCTGATCGCGCTGCTCTTCATCGTGCACGCGCAGCTCTGGTTCGGGCGGGGCAGCGTGACCCAGGTGGCGAGCATGAAGCAGCACCTGGCCACGCAGGAGCAGACCAACCGCGAGGCCCAGTTGCGCAACGACCAGTTGCTCAGCGAAGTGCGCGACCTGCAGCAGGGCCTGGACATGGTCGAGGAACTCGCCCGCCAAGAATTGGGCATGGTCAAGCCCAACGAAATCTTCGTGCAGATCGCGCAGAACAAGCGCTGATCGATGGCGGTCTGCGTCGCGCTGCTCGGCGGCGAATCCAGCGGCAAGTCCACGCTGGCCCAAGCGCTCGAACGCCACCTCAACGACATCCACGGTCTGCGCGCGGTCCGCGTGCCCGAGCACCTGCGCGCCTGGTGCGAGGCGCGTGGCCGTGCCCCCCACGCCCACGAGCAGGCCGCCATCGCGGACGAGCAGACGCGGCTCATCGACCGCGCGAAGCACGCACCCGGTGTGGACCTGGTGATCGCCGACACCACGGCCCTGATGGTCGCGGCCTACAGCGCGCTCTACTTCCAGGACGACACCCTGCTCGCGCCCTCGCTCGCCGCACAGCGGACCTGCGACCTCACCCTGCTCATGGGCCTGGACCTGCCCTGGACGCCCGACGGCCTGTTCCGCGACAGCCCGGCCGTGCGCGACGCCACCGACAGCCTGCTGCGCCACGAGTTGCAGGGCGCGGGCATCGCCTTCCAGACGGTGTACGGGCAAGGCGACGCGCGCCTGCAACAAGCCCTGCGCGCCGTGGGCACGGCGCTGGGCCGGCCGCTGGTGAAGGAAGACCCCGCCCTCGCCAACGGCCTGCGGCCCTGGTCATGCGACAACTGCAGCGACCCCGACTGCGAGCACCGGCTGTTCACCGGCCTGCTGTCACGCAACGCTTAGAGGGGGAGTTCCCAGGCCAGAACACCGCGGAACTGGCTTTGCCAGGCCGCAGGTGTTGCCCCCTGGGGGGTAGCGCGCAGCGCTGCGGGGGGGTCAATGTTTCTGGTCGCTGGCCGGCGCTTGCTGGGCCGGTTGCAGGAAGACTTGAGCGGCGTCCACCGGATCGAAGCGGTACTGGGCGCCGCAGAACTCGCAACCCACCTCCACCTGCCCCTGCTCCGCGAGGATGGATTCCACCTCGTCGCGCCCCAGGCTGCGCAGCATGCTGCCCACGCGCTCGCGCGAGCAGGTGCAGGCAAAACGCGGGCCCTGCTCGCCGGTGAGCGGTTCGAAGCGGCGCACGTCCTCTTCCCAGAACAGGCGGCGCAGGATGGTGTCGGCGTCCAGGCTCAGCAGCTCCTCGCGCTTGAGGCTGGACGCCAGGATCGCGATGCGGTTGTAGTCCTCGTTCACGCCGATCTGGTCCTCGTCGCGCGCGCCCGACTGACCCGCGAGGTTGTCCACCCCCTGCAGCGGCAAGCGCTGGATCAGCAGGCCGGCGGCCATCTTGTCGTCGGCCGCGAGCACCAAGCGCGTGTCGAGCTGCTCGCTCTGCAGCATGTAGTGCTCGATCACCTCGCTGAGCTTTTCGAGCTTCTCGCGCCGGTCGCCGAACAGCGGCACCACGCCCTGGTAGGGCTGCTGGCCCGGCAGGCGGTCCTTGGGGTCGAGCGTGATGGCGCAGCGGCCCTGGTTGGTGACGTTGACCATGTGCGACAGCGGCGCATCGGCCGCCACCTCGCCCACCACGGTGGCGGTGGCGCGCAGGCTCAGGTCGGGCTGCACCTCGGCCACGGCCAGCTTCACCGGCCCGTCGCCCATGATCTGCATGATCAGCGCGCCGTTGAACTTGATGTTGGCCTGCATCAGCGTGGCCGCCGCCGTCATCTCGCCCAGCAGCTCGGTGACCGCTGCGGGGTAGCCCCCGGCGTCGCGGTGGCGCTGCAGGATTTCCTGCCATGCGTCGGTCAGGCGCACGAGCATGCCGCGCACCGGCAGGCCTTCAAAGACGAATTTGTGGAGTTCGGACACGCGGGGCTTTCAGGGACAAGTCAAAAAAATCGAAGGGGAACAGGTCGGGGTCAGGCGATCTTTTTCAAGCCCTGGCGGTAGCGCGCGGCGTTCTCGATGTAATGCCCGGCGCTGCGGCGCAGGCCCTCGATCTGCTCCGGCGTGAGCGACTTCACCACCTTCGCCGGGCTGCCGATGATCATGCTGCCATCGGGGAATTCCTTGCCCTCGGTGACCAGCGAACCCGCGCCCACCAGGCAGTTTCTGCCGATCTTCGCGCCGTTGAGCACCGTGGCACCAATGCCGATGAGCGATTCGTCGCCGATGGTGCAGCCGTGCAGCATCACCTGGTGGCCCACGGTCACGTGCTTGCCCACGCTCAGCGGGAAACCCACGTCGGCGTGCATCACGCTGCCGTCCTGGATGTTGCTGCCCTCGCCGAGCGTGATGGTCTCGGTGTCGCCCCGCAGCACCGCCCCGAACCACACGCTGCTGTTCTCGCCCAGCACCACGTTGCCCATCACCTGCGCGCTGTCGGCCACCCAGGCCGAGTCGGCCATGCGGGGTGCGACACCATCGAGTTCGTAAATCGCCATGGGGGAAGTCTCCGTCGTTCCTGAAACCTAGAATTGTAGGGATGCAAGCCCCCGCGCCCCTGTCGCCACCGTCCCCGGTCTCCCTGCGCGCGCAGGCCCTGAACGCCCTGTGCCTCACCGACCCCGGCCTCAAGGTGGCAGCCACCCATGCGCTGTTCGAGGCCTGGCAGGCCGGCCAGACCGTGCTGGACATCACCGAGCACCTCACACCAGCCCTGGGTGCCTCCCTGCCCGGCCGCCCTGAGCAGCCCGTGCTGCTGCCCCCCGTGGACGTGCCCCAGCGCTCGCCCTTCACGCCACCGGGCCTGGCCATGCTGCTGCACGCCGTGACCCACATCGAGTTCAACGCGATCAACCTCGCGCTCGACGCGGTGTGGCGCTTCCCCGGCATGCCACCCGATTTCTACACCGACTGGCTGCGCGTGGCGCACGAGGAGGCCATCCATTTCAGCCTGCTGCAGAGCCACCTGCAAAGCCTGGGTCACCACTACGGTGAATTCGCGGCGCATGGCAGCCTGTGGGAGATGTGCGTGCGGACCCAGGGCGACGTGACCGCCCGCATGGCGCTGGTGCCCCGCACCCTGGAAGCCCGGGGCCTGGACGCCACGCCGCCCATGCAGGCGCGCCTGCGCAAGGTGGGCACACCGGCCGCGCTGCGCGCGGTGGAGATCCTGGACGTGATCCTGCGCGACGAGATCGGCCACGTGGCGGTGGGCAACCGCTGGTACGGCTGGCTGTGCGCGCAACAGGGCATCGAGCCCCTGGGCCACTACCGCCGCCTGGCGCGCGAGCATTCGGCGCCGCGCCTGAAGCCGCCCTTCAACGACGCGGCGCGGCTGGCGGCCGGGTTCAGCCGGCCCGAGCTGGACGCGCTGCTCGGCCCCTGACAGGCGTCAATCAAGAGAGGCGGAAGTCGTCCCGCAGGGCGGTGCGCCGGTGCGTCACCGGCGCAGGCGCGCGGCCCAGCAGCTGCGGCAGCGCATTGGGCACCGGCATGTTGTCGCGCTGCAGCAGGATCCAGTGGCCATAGCTGAACGGGCTGAAGCGGAACACATCGCACAGGTGGGCACCCATGCGGCTCACCCAGTCCGGCAGCAGGACCTGCAGCGCCGGTTTCACCGGTTGCGCGGCATGCTCCACGCCGCGCAACACCTGCAGGTAGTGCCGATAGGCGAACAGGCGTTCACCGCCCAGGTTGGCCTCGCGCTGCTGGGCCAGCGTGGGCAGGCGCGCCAACACGGCATAGGCCTCGCCCAGGTCGGTCGCCTGCAGCGCGGCGATGCGGCCGGTGGCGCCGCGCGGCACGAAATGCACCGGCCAGCTCGCCAGCATGCGCAGCCAGCTGGCGCCAAAGCCGCCCAGGCCGTCGATCAGCGAAGGGCGCACGATGCAGTGGTCCGCGCCGCTGGCCTGGATGGCCTGCTCGCCCTTGAGCTTGCTCGACAGGAAGCGGCTCTTCGCCCCTTCGTGCAGACCCAGCGCGGAGGTGTGGATCAGGCGCACGCCCGAGGCCGCGCACGCGGCGGCCAGCGCCTTGGGCATGAGGTGGTGCACCTCCTCGTAGCGCTCGCCCACCCGCTGGCGCAGGATGCCCACGCAGTTGATGACGACGTCCATGCCTTGCAGGTGCTCGCGCCAGGCGCCGGGCTCCCGCAGCGTGTGCAGTTGCAGGTGCTTCCAGGTGACGCCCCCGGACTCGCCAGCGCCCGTTGCAGGGGCCGCGCGGCGCACCCCCACCACCGCCATGCCCTGGGCGAGCAAGGCCTGCACCACATGGCGGCCGATGAAGCCATTGGCCCCCAACACCAGGACACGCGGTGGCGCGCCCGGCGCCACCGGGGAATCGGCGCTGGTGGTGCGCCCTTGCTCCAGAAACATGCGATTCACTCCCTGCCGGCGCCGGTGCGGCCGGTGGTGCGGCGGATTCTACGGGGCGATCCCGGATAATTCGGGATGACTTCCGCACCCTCGACCGCCTTCAGCGCCCTGCCGCTCTCCCCCGCCATGCTCGCCAACCTGGAGCAGCTGGGCTACACGGCCATGACGCCCATCCAGGCCGCCGCCCTGCCACCCGCCCTGCTCGGCAAGGACCTCATCGCCCAGGCCAAGACCGGCAGCGGCAAGACCGCCGCCTTCGCCCTCACCCTGCTGGCCAACCTCAACCCGCGCCGCTTCGCGGTGCAGACCCTGGTGCTGTGCCCCACGCGCGAGCTGGCCGACCAGGTGACCACCGAAATCCGCCGCCTCGCGCGCGCCGAAGACAACATCAAGGTCGTCACCCTCTGCGGCGGCGTGCCGCTGCGCGGGCAGCTCGCCACGCTGGAGCACGGCGCGCACATCGTGGTCGGCACGCCCGGCCGCATCATGGACCACCTGGAGCGCGGCAGCCTGCAGCTCGACGCGCTCAACACCCTGGTGCTGGACGAAGCCGACCGCATGCTCGACATGGGCTTCTTCGACGACATCGTGACCGTCGCCAAACAATGCCCCAAGGCGCGCCAGACCCTGCTGTTTTCCGCCACCTACCCCGAAGGCATCGCCAAGCTCAGCGCGCAGTTCATGCGCGAGCCGCTCACCGTGAAGGTGGAAGCCCAGCATGCGGGCGCGCAGATCGAGCAGCGCTGGTACGAAGTGACCGAGAACGAGCGGCTCGACGCGGTGGGCAAACTGCTATTCCACTTCCGCCCGGCCAGCACGCTCGCCTTCTGCAACACCAAGGCGCAGTGCCGCGACCTCGTGGCCGTGCTGCAGGCCCAGGGCATCAGCGCGCTGGCGCTGTTCGGCGAACTGGAGCAGCGCGAGCGCGACCAGGTGCTGGTGCGCTTCGCCAACCGCAGTTGCTCCGTGCTGGTGGCCACCGACGTGGCCGCGCGCGGGCTGGACATTGCCAGCCTGGCCGCCGTGATCAACGTGGACGTGACACCCGACCCCGAGGTGCACATTCACCGCATCGGCCGCACCGGCCGCGCGGGCGAAAGCGGCCTGGCCCTAAACCTCGCCAGCCTCGACGAGATGGGCAGCGTCGGCAAGATCGAACACCTGCAAGGCCGCGAATCTTCATGGCACCCGCTGAGCGAGCTTCAGCCCGCCAGCAAGGACCCGCTGGTGCCGCCCATGGTCACGCTGCACATCCAGGGCGGGCGCAAGGAGAAGATCCGCCCCGGCGACGTGCTGGGCGCGCTCACCGCCGACCTGGGCTACACCCGCGAGCAGGTGGGCAAGATCAACGTGAACGAGTGGTCCACCTACGTCGCGGTGAACCGCGACATCGCCCAGCAGGCCGCCAGCCGGCTCAACGCCGGGCGCATCAAGGGCAAGGGTGTGAAGGTTCGCGTGCTGGAGGACTGACATGGCGCCAGGCCGAGCGCAGAAAAGTCTGGAGTCAATGCTTTCGTTCTGGCGCGAGCAACGTCGATAGCTGACCGTGCGCTTCCGCTCGCTCTGAGTAGGTCTGCTTTGGGCAGCGGATTCAACCGGTCGATGCAACACATTCGCTGAACATCTCAGCGGGCGGCGAAACCGTCCGCCCGAGCCAGTGGTCAGGCCTCTCTTGCAGGATGTAGCGCCTGTCAGCTGCTTTTGTGGGTCGTGGACCACCAGCGGGGCCTCATCACCCGCGTACACCGAAAAAGCGCCGAAGCGCTTGGCCTACCATCCTCGCCATGAGCTCCCAATACGAATGCCTGCGTCCCGACCACCTGTACCGGGATATTTTTGACGTCGACGCGCCCAGCGACACCGCGGTGGGCCGCCAGGTGTGGCCCCGCTGCCCCGGCGTGTTCATCCGCAACCAACCGGCACCGCCTTCGGTCGAAGGCGCCGAACATCCGTACCCAGGCGTGATCGAGCACGAGCTCGTCGTGGGGCAGTTCGGCCTGGTCCCGCCCTGGGTGAAATCCGCTTCCGACGCCAAACTGCGTTCGACCAAGCTGGTCAACGCACGCTCGGAGACCGCGAGCACGTCCAACAACTTTCGCGGCGCCTGGCTGGGTGCGCAGCGTTGCATCGTGCCCATGATGGCGTTTCAGGAAGACGACTTGCGCAGCGGCAAGGCCGTGCCCACGCGTGTCGCGCGGGTGGACGGCAAACCCATGGGCGTGGCTGGTCTGTGGGAACGCTGGACCGGTGCGGACGGCGAGGTGATCGTCAGTTTCTGCCTGCTCACGGTGAACGCCAACAGCCACGCGCTGATGCACCGTTACGGGCAACCGGGCAGCGAAAAGCGCATGTTGGCGATCTTGAACGAAGGTTCGTATGGCGCCTGGCTGAGCGCGGCCCACCCGGAGAAAGCGCGCGAATTCATGCGGGCGTATCCGGCCGAGGGGCTCACCGCCAACCCCATCGAGAAGAAGCCCTCGGCCGCTTGATCAGCGCAGCGTGTGAAGAGCTTGGCCGGCGACTCATCAAGGGCAAGAGCGTGAAGGTTCGCGTGCTGGAGGACTGAGCGGCGCGATCAGGGCATCAGGCCCCGAGCCACGGATCGGCGATATAGATTCAACGTCTATGGACTGGCGAACCCAGCCGGGCCACACTTTCCGGCATGCGAAAGAAGGCCTCCTTGCCCGAAGACCACACAACCGCGCGGACCGACATCAACGCAACCGTTCGCCCCATGCGCGATCTGCTTCGCCAGTTGCCCCGCCTTCACACGGACGGTCAAGGCAACGTCGACTACGCCAACTCGGACCAGGCAATCGTCGCCGCGACCGGGCAGAACGCGTCATGCATTGCCAGCGCGCTGCACATGGGCATCGGCGCCATCGGCCATCTGCTGGCCACGTCGGCGCCGCAGATCGAGGACGGCTCGGTGGACTCGGACGCCATTGAGGCACTGGGCTGGCTGATCGCCGAACTCGGTGATCTGGGCGCGGAGCTGGCGCTGATGGCGATTCAGTGCCGCCGCCGCACGGGCCGCACGTCTAGAACGTGACCCTCAACGACGGCGCGCCGCGCTTGGCCTCACTGTGGTAAACGGCCTCGAGCATCTGCGCGCGCCGGCACCGCACCACTCAACGGTGCCAGCGCGGCCTGGATGCGCGCCATCTGCGCCGCGTTGACGTGCTCACCCAGCAGCTTCTGGAAGCGCGGCTCCAGCGCGCCCGAGACGATGTATTGCCAGCGGTAGGCCTTGAGCAGCGTGGCCTTCACCGCCTCGGCGCGATCGCCGTCGCCAGCGATGCCGGTGACGGCCAGGAAGTAGGCCGCATCGGCAGCGGCCTGCATCTGCAGGATGCCATCGACGCCGCCGACCAGCGCGATCAGGTCGTCCACCGCCGCGTCGCGCTCGGCCTCGCTCAGCCGCGCGTCTTCGCGCGCCCACTCCAGCTCGTCGATGATGGCGTGCTGGGATTCTTCCCGCCAGTGGAACAGGAACACGTCCTTGAACAGCGGCGAGAGGTCCGTGGCGCTTTCGATGCTGGCGCGGTAGTGCGCCTGGGAGAACAGCTCGATGTGGCAGGTCAGCGCCAGCACGGCCCAGGTGCATTTGCCCAGCACGAAGCTGGCCACGTCGTTGGGCGACACGTCGAAGCGGTAGCCCGCCGGCATGCGCTCGGCCACGAGCTGCTCGATGCGGCGGAACAGTTCCTGGTGCTTCAGTTCCTCGTCGGTGAAGCGCACGATGGCTTCCAGCGCGGTCTGGTCGCCCAGCCAGTGGTCGCGGCTCTGTTCCAGCATCTTCGCGCCGATGAAGCGCTCGACCAGGCCGAACATGTGGGCGTAGGTGCGGCCCTGCACCTGGCTCAGGAAGCGGTGCTCGGACGGGCTCAGGAAAGGCAGCTCGTCGGCCAGCGACAGCCCGTCGGGCAGAAAGGTGTGGGCCAGGTCGAAGCGGCGGCCGCGGATCACGTCGCGGTCGATGTCCCAGCGCACGCGTTTGGAGACTTCGATGGTCTTGGCGTAGCGCGGGGTGTCCAGGGTGGTGGCATGGGTTTGCATGGTGGGTCCTTTCGATGGGGCATCCGTCCTGTCGACGTGACCGCAAGGATTCCCGGGCGCACGCGCGGGCGCATGAGGCGCTTGTCCCGTTTCTGCCGGCGCGGGGGCCGAAGCCTGGGACAGACGGCCCAGGCGGCGAGAGAATGGCGCATGCCCGCTGCCCAGCGCCTGCCCCCGAACCTGCGCCAGAGCCTGCGCTTCTGCACCGCGGCCGACGGCACGCGCATCGCCATCGCCTCGCTCGGCAGCGGGCCGCCCCTGCTGCGCGCCGCGCACTGGCTGAGCCACGTCGAGCACGACCTGCACAGCCCCGTGTGGCGGCCCTGGCTGGCCGAACTCGGGCGCGACCACCACTACATCCGCTACGACCAGCGCGGCTGCGGCCTGTCCGACAGCGTGGTGGCCGACTTCTCGCTCGACGCCTGGGTGGGCGACCTCGAAGCCGTGGTGGACAGCCTGGGCCTGCGCCGCTTTCCGCTGATCGGCATGTCGCAAGGCGGCGCGGTGGCCGTGGCCTACGCGGTGCGCCACCCCGACAAGGTCTCGCACCTGGTGCTGCACGGTGCCTACGCGCGCGGCGCGCTGCAGCGCGCCACCAGCGACGCCGAGCGGCTGGAGGCCGAAACCCTGGTCAACCTGATCCGCCTGGGCTGGGGGCGCGACAACGCGGCCTTCCGCCAGGTGTTCACCAACCAGTTCATCCCCGGCGGCACACCAGCGCAGCACCAGTGGTGGAACGAGCTCGAGCGCCTGACCGCCAGCCCCGAGAACGCCGCGCGCACGCTCGACGCCTTCCACCGCGTCGACGTGACCGAGCTGGCGCGCCAGCTGCAGGTGCCCACCCTGGTGCTGCACGCGCGGGGCGACGCGCGCGTGCCCTTCACCGAAGGGCTGCGGCTGGCGGCGCTGATCCCGGGCGCGCGCTTCGTGCCGCTGGAGAGCGACAACCACGTGCTGCTGGACACCGAGCCGGCGTGGGCCGGCTTCCTGCTCGAACTGCGCGGCTTCCTCGGCACCGCGCCGGCCGGCACCGATGAAGGCGTTGAAGACGCGGCGCTCACACCGGCCGAGCGCGAGGTGCTGCGCCTCGTGGCCCTGGGCCTGGACAACGCGGCCATCGCCTTGCGCCTGAGCAAGCGCGAGAAGACGGTGCGCAACCAGGTGTCGAGCATCTTCGACAAGCTGGGCGTGCGCACCCGCGCCGAGGCCATCGTGCACGTGCGCGATCGGGCGCCCTGAGCGAGCCCTGAAGGCGCCGGATGGCTAGAACGTGACCTTCACCGAAGGCGCGCTGCGCTTGGCTTCGCCGTGGTACACGGCCTCGATGTTGTTGCCGTCCGGGTCGATGACGAAAGCCGCGTAGTAGCCCGGGTGGTACTTGCGCTCGCCCGGTGCGCCGTGGTCCTTGCCCCCGGCGGCCAGCGCGGCCTGGTGGAACGCATCGACCATGGCCCGGTCCTGCGCCTGGAAGGCCAGGTGGTGCCGGCCGGTGAGCTGGCCGTCCGCGGCCTCGCTGTCGGCGGTGGAGACGAACAGCTCGTCGGCCCAGAAGTAGTTGTCTCCCTTGCCGCTCATCGGCACCTTCAGCGCCTTGAAAACGGCTTCGTAAAAGGCCTGGCTGGCGGGCAGGTCCTTGACGACGAGCTGGATGTGGTCGATCAGGCGGCCTCGGTGCAGTTCCATGGTGCGCTCCTGTGCTTGAAAGGGTGAAACGAAGAGGACATGCTACCGGGGCCGCCCACTAAACTCTGTGCGATGGCTCGCGTAAAAATCTGCAAACCCTGTCTCTGGACCGCACTGGCCGGCATCGGTTTCCTGTGCATCTGGTATTTCAAGGTGCTGGCCCTGGGCTACTACTGGCTCAGCACCTCCATCAACGCGGCGCAATGGGAAGGTTCCTCCCTCTGGCTGCCGGGCTACCAGGTGGCGGTGGAAGGCGCTCCCATCGAAGGCCTGTCGCGCAACGCCTCGGGGCTCACCTTCAACTCGGAGACCGGCACCCTGTTCACGGTGATCAACCGCCCGCCGCAGATCGCCGAGCTCACGACCGACGGGCGGCTGCTGCGCATCATCGAACTCGAGGGCGCGAAAGACCCCGAGGGCATCACCTACGTCCAGGGCGACACCTACGTGATCTCCGACGAGGACAGCCACAGCATGTACTGGGTGCAGATCGGGCCGCAGACCTCGCGCGTCTCGGTCACCGGCAAGTCCAGCCTGGGCATCCGCATCGACAGCGTGCACAACAGCAGCTTCGAGGGAGTGTCCTGGGACAGCGTGCAGGACCGCCTGTTCGTGGTGAAGGAAAAGCTGCCCCTGCGCGTGCTGGTCATCCGCGGGCTGGACGTGTTCAATGCCTCCACCGGTTTCAACATCGACATCAGCGAATGGAAGTCGTCCAGCGCGGCCTCGCTGTTCATGAGCGACCTGTCGTCCCTCACCCTGCACGAACCCACCGGCCACCTGCTGCTGCTCAGCGACGAATCGGCCCTGGTGGTGGAGTACGCGCCCGACGGTCAGCCCATCAGCATGCTGCCGCTCTGGCGGGGGTTTAATGGGCTCCAGCGCAAGGTGCCCCAGCCCGAGGGCTTGGCCGTCGGCCCCGACAACGCGATCTACGTGCTGTCCGAACCCAACCTGTTCTACCGCTTCGAACGCACCCCAACCCCATCGGCCAGCCGCTAAGCTCGCCCATTACCGCCACCATCACCAAAGGAACACGCCATGGGCGCACAGTGGAAAGCCAAACACAAGGACCTCGCGGCGAACGCCAAGGGGCGGCTCTTCGGCAAGCTGGTCAAGGACATCGTGATCGCTGCCCGACACGGCGCCGACCCGGCCTCCAACGCGCGGTTGCGGCTGGTGATGGATCAGGCGCGCAAGGTGTCCATGCCCAAGGACACGCTGGACCGCGCGATCAAGAAAGGCGCCGGCCTCACGGGCGAGGCCGTGCACTACGAACACGTGGTCTACGAAGGCTTCGCACCGCACCGCGTGCCGGTGATGGTGGAATGCCTCACCGACAACGTGAACCGCGCGGCCTCGGAAATGCGGGTGCTGTTCCGCAAGGGCCAACTGGGCAGCTCGGGCACGGTGGCCTGGGACTTCGACCACGTGGGCATGATCGAAGCCGAAGCCACCCGCAAGGACGCCGACCCCGAAGTGGCCGCCATCGAGGCCGGCGCGCAGGACTTCCACCCAGGCCACGACGAAGGCGTGACGGTGTTCCTGACCGACCCGACCGACCTGGACCTGGTGAGCCGCGCCCTGCCGGCGCAGGGCTTCACGGTGCTGTCGTCCAAGCTGGGCTACAAGCCGAAGAACCCGATCGACCCGGCCAGCCTGAGCGCCGAGCACCTGGAAGAGGTGGAGGCCTTCCTCGCCGCACTGGACGCGAACGAGGACGTGCAGAACGTCTTTGCCGGCCTGGGCGGTTGACCGACAATCTCCCCCATGAACGACGCAACCGCTTCCACCCCCAACCGCCCTCCCCTGCCCGACCACCTGTCCATCGACCCGCGCAGCCCGCACCACGTGGCCGCCGTGTTCGAACACGACATCGGCATCCACTTCAACGGCAAGGAACGCTTCGACGTGACCGAGTACTGCATCAGCGCCGGCTGGGTGAAGGTGCCTTCGGGCAAGACCCTGGACCGCAAGGGCAACCCGCTGCTGATCCAGCTCAAGGGCACGGTGGAAGCCTTCTACAAATAGAGACGACTTGCCCTGAACCTGCGGCGCCCCTCGGGCTCGAACCGGTACCCATGCGACGCAGAACCCTTCTTCTCTCCCTTCCCCTGGCGCTCGGCGGCCCGGCCCTGGGCCTGGCGGCCGACACCGAAGACCGGCCCGAGCAGCCAGCGGGCTACCCGGTCTCGCTCGAGCAGATGCAACAGGCGGTGGCACAGCGCTTCCCCCGCCGCTACCCGGTGCAAGGCCTGCTCAACCTGGACCTGCAGACCCCGCGCCTGCGGCTGCTGCCCGAGCAGAACCGCCTGCGCGCCGAGATGGCCGTGGAGGCCGCCGGCCCGGCGCTCAACCGGGCACACCAAGGCCGTTTCGACGTGGAGTTCGGCCTGCGCTACGAAGCCAGCGACCGCACCCTGCGCGCCCACCAGCTGCGGCTGGCCCGGCTCGACTTCCCCACCCTGCAGCCCAAGGTGGTGGAGATGCTCAACACCTACGCGCCCGTGCTGGCGGACCAGTCGCTGCGCGAGGTGGTGCTGCACGAGCTGACCGCGAAAGACCTGGCGGCCGTGGACGCCATGGGCATGCAGCCCGGCCCCATCACCGTCACCCGCAATGGGCTGGTGGTCGGCCTGGTGCTCAAGCCGCTTTGAACTTCAACCGCGTGGGTGGTGCTGCGCCACGATGCTCTTGAGGCGCTCGCGGGCCACATGGGTGTAGATCGTGGTGGTGGAGATGTCGGCGTGACCGAGCAGCATCTGCACCGCGCGCAGGTCGGCGCCGTGGTTGAGCAAATGGGTGGCAAAGGCGTGGCGCAGCGTGTGGGGCGACAGCGGCGAGGTGATGCCGGCCTGCAGCGCGTACTTCTTCACCAGGTGCCAGAACATCGCGCGTGTCATGGCCTCGCCCGCGCGCGAGCCGCGCGAGGTCACGAACAGGTCTTCGCTCTGCTGGCCGTGGAGGATCTCGCCGCGCGCCTGGCCCAGGTAGCGCTGCAACCATTGCCCCGCCAGCTGGCCGAAGGGCACCAGGCGCTCCTTGTTGCCCTTGCCGGTGATGCGCAGCACGTGCTCGTTCATGCCCACGTGCCAGGTCTTGAGCGTGACCAGCTCGCTCACGCGCAGGCCGCTGGCGTAGATGAGTTCGAGCATGCAGCGGTCACGCAGACCCAGGGGCGTGCCCACGTCGGGCGCGTTCAGCAGCGCCTCCACCTGGGCCTCGGACATGGTCTTGGGCACGCGCAGCGGCTGGCGCGCGGGCACCAGGCGCAGCGTGGGATCGGCCTGGATGGCACGCTCGCGCAGCGCCCAGCGGAAATAGCGCTTGAACACCGTGAGCCGCCGGTTGGCGGTGGTGGCGCGGGTTTCGGCGTGGCGGTCGCTGAAGTAAGCGTTGAGGTCGGCCTCGCTGGTCTCGGGCAGGGTCTTGCCGCGCCCGGCCAGCCACTGGCCGAGCAGCACGAGGTCGCGCCGGTAGGCGTCGAGCGTGTTGCGCGAGAGGCCTTCCTCCAGCCAGAGACTGTCGATGAAGGCCCCGGCGATGCCTTCGCTGGCCGATGCCAGGGCCTGGTCCATCACTCCAGCTTGAGCTTCTGCTTGGCGACCACTTCCTTGTAGACCTCGAACTCGGCCTTGATCTGCGCGGTGAACTCGGCCGGCGTGTTGCCCACGACCAGCGAGCCGGTGTCCTCGATGCGCTTCTTCACGGCCGGGTCGGTCAGGGCCTGCTTGGTCGCGTTGTAGACCTTGTCCACCACCTCCTGCGGCAGGCCCTTCGGCCCGATCAGGCCGTAGTAGGCCATGCGGTTCACCGGCTCCAGGCCCACTTCCTTGAAGGTCGGCACATCGGGCAGCACGGCCAGGCGCTGCGGCGCGGCCACCACGATGGCCACCAGGCGACCCGACTTGATGAAGGGCAGTGCCGAGGGCAGGTTGTCGAAGATGATGGGCACGGTGCCGCCCACGGTGTCGTTGAGCGCCGGGCCCGCGCCGCGGTACGGAATGTGCGTGATGAAGGTGTTGGTCAGGCTCTTGAACAGCTCGGTCTGCAGGTGGCCGATGCCGCCGGTGCCCGAGCTGGAGTAGCTGTACTTGCCGGGGTTCTTCTTGAGTTCGGCGACGAAGGACTTGTAGTCCTTGGCCGGGAAGCTGGGGTGCACCGCGATCACGTTGGGCGTGGCGGCGATGTTGATGATGGGCGTGAAGTCCGTGAGCGTGTTGTACGGGATCTTGTCGTTGATCGCCGGGTTGGCGGCGGTGGTGGACACCGTGGCCATGCCCAGGATGTAGCCGTCGGCGGGCGTGCGGGCCAGCTCGGTGGCACCGACCACCCCACCGCCACCGGCCTTGTTCTCGACCACCATGCTCTGGCCCAGGGCCTTGCCCAGGGACTCGGACATGACGCGCGCGATGATGTCCGTCGTGCCGCCCGGTGCGAAGGGCACTTGCAACTTGATGATCTTGTTGGGGTAGGCCTGTGCCCAGGCGCTGCCTGCCACGGCCACCGAGGCGGTGGCCAGACCGATCGCAACCATCTGACGACGAGAAACCATGACGTGTACTCCTTGACGTTGAAACATCGAAAAATTCCAGGGTGGTGCCCATGCTAACCGCCCGGTCCACCCTGACCAGCCCCGCACTTTAGACGGGGTGGCCCGAAGTGAACATGGGGAGACTACATACGTATTAACCCGGAAACGGCACCGGCCTGCGGCTATGCTCTGGCGGTGAATTTCGCCCAGCTTCTCTTCCCCGATTTCTCGCTGATTCTTTGCGGGTACCTCGTCTGCCGCTTCACCGCGCTCAACCGCAAGGTGTGGGAGCAGGTCGAGAGCCTGGTGTATTACTTCCTGTTCCCGGTCCTGCTGTTCCACTCGATCGTGAAGAGCCCGCTGGACCTGGGCGCGGCCTCCAGCCTGATGGGCGCGGGCGTGACGATGGGTCTGCTGGGCATCGCGCTGAGTTATTCGCTGCCGCACTGGCCCTGGCTGGGACCGAAGCTGGACGTGCGCCTGCACGCCGCGAGCGCGCAGGTGGGTTTCCGTTTCAATTCCTTCATTGCCCTGGCCCTGGCCGACAAGGTGGCCGGCCCGCAAGGGCTGCTGATGATCGCGGTGCTGATCGGTGTGTGTGTGCCGCTGTTCAACGTGGGCGCGGTCTGGCCGATGGCGCGCCACGCGAACAAGGGTTTTGGGCGCGAGCTGCTGCGCAATCCGCTGATCATCGGCACGGTCTCTGGCCTGGTCGCGAACCTATTGGGCTTCTCGATTCCGTTCTGGCTGGAGCCGACGGTGAACCGCATCGGCCAGGCGTCGCTGGCCTTGGGCCTGCTGGCGGCGGGCGCCGGCATGCAGTTCGGCATGCTGGCCTCGGCCAAGCTGTTGGGTGGGCTGGTGTTGGCCTGCAAGCACCTGGGCATGCCCTTGCTGGCTTTTGGTCTGGCGAAGCTGTTCCGCCTGGACCCGACGCAGACGACCGTGTTGCTGATGTTCTCCGCGGTGCCGACCGCGTCGAGCTGTTATGTGCTGGCGGCGCGCATGGGCTACAACGGGCCTTATGTGGCGGGGTTGGTCACGTTGTCCACTTTGTTGGGCATCGTGAGTCTTCCCTTTGCTTTGGGGGTGTTGGGGGGGATGCCTTAGTTTTCTCACCTCCTTGGTCTGCGGGGCCCCAGGGGCGGGCGATCGGCTCCGCGAATGTCCCCCGGCGGCTGGTGCCGCCTCCTCCTTTACTTCGCTGCGCCAACCACCCACCCCTGGGGCCCTGCCACCATGCAGGCATACAACCGTTTGATGCGCCAGCATCGCTTCGGATCGACCACCCGGGCGTTCTGCGCAGCGGGGTAAAGGAGGAGAACCGGCGAAGCCGGGTCGGGGGACACCCCCGGCGCAG
>NZ_JBYTAE010000076.1:0-32199 GCF_058787875.1 Hydrogenophaga sp. FW305-3-2-15-A-LB1
GTGGTGAGGGGTGGGCGCGGGCGCGCGCGCCTCGATGCGGTTGCGCAGCAGGCCGATGCGCTCGATCTCGACTTCGCAGACGTCGCCGGGCTGCATGTACAGGCGCGGCTCGCGGGCATGGCCGATGCCCGCGGGCGTGCCGGCCACGATCAGGTCGCCGGGCTCCAGGGTGATGGCCTCGCTGATGGTCACGATGAGCGAGGCCACGTCGAACACCATGTCGCTGGTGTTGGCCGACTGCACGGTCTGGCCGTTGAGGCGCGTTTCCAGCCGAAGGCCGCGCGCGCCGGGCGGCAGCTCGTCGGCCGTGACCAGCCAGGGGCCGAAGGCGCCGGTGCGGTCGAAGTTCTTGCCCATGGTCCACTGCGGCGTCTTGAACTGGTACTCGCGCACGCTGCCGTCGTTGAAGACCGAATAGGCCAGCACGTGCGAGAGCGCGTCCTCGTGGCGGATGCACGAGCCGCCGGTGCCGATCACCGCCACCAGCTCGCCTTCGAAGTCCAGCGAGTCCGACAGGCCCGCGTGCTCCAGCGGCGCGCCGTGCGGCACCACACTGGTGTTGAAGCGCGAGAACAGCGTGGGGTAGGCCGGCTGCTCGAAGCCGCTTTCTTCGGTGTGGTCGCGGTAGTTCAGGCCCACGCAGATGATCTTGCGCGGCTCGGCCACCGGGGCCAGGAAGCGCACGGTGGCGAGATCCACCGCCGGCTGGGCGCGCATCGCGGCGGCGGCGGCGTCCAGCGCCGGGCGGCCCGCGCGGATCGCGGCGTCCAGCGCGCCCGGGTAGGCGGCGGCGCCTTCGGTGGCGCCATGCCAGCCCCCGCTGGCCGGGTCCTGCACCGCCCAGCCTTCATGCCCGTCCCGCTGGAAACGCAACAACTTCATCGAATGCTCCTCTGTGTGTGAATGTGTCTGGGTCGGGACTCTATCACCGACGATGTATCTTTCAACAAATAATCTATTCTTTTCTCATTGGTACATTCCCTCATACAATCTCGCCTGCCATGACCACCCCCGCCGCCAAACTCACCCAGGCCGAGACCGTCTGCCAGCTCATCCGGGCGGAAATCCTGGAGGGCCGCCTGCTGCCGGGGGCCAAACTCAACATCAAGGCGCTGGAACAGCGGTTCGAGGTCAGCCTGGGCGCCATCCGCGAAGCCCTATCGCGCCTGGGGGCCGAGGGCATGGTGGTCGCCGAGTCCCACCGGGGCTACCGCGTGGCGCCGGTCAGCAGGGAAGAGCTGCTGGATCTCACGCGCACGCGTGTGGAGCTGGAATCGCTCTGCCTGAGCAAGGCCATGCAGCACGGCGACGTGGAGTGGGAGATCCGCATCGTCGCGGCGGCGCACCGCATGGAGCGGCTGCAGGACATCCCCTCGGACGAAGAGGCGCGCAAGGCGCCGGCCTGGAACCAGGCCCACGGCGCCTTCCACGAAGCGCTGGTGAGCGCCTGCCCCAGCGTGTGGCTGCTGCGCATGCGCGAACTGCTCTACGCGCAAAGCGAGCGCTACCGCCTGCTCTCGGTGCCGCTGGACACCGACCACCACCGCGACGTGAAGGCCGAACACAAGCGCCTGGTGGACGCGGTGCTCGCGCGCGACGAGCCCGCCGCGCTCAAGGCGCTGGAAGAACACTTCTTCGCCACCGTGCAGATCATCCTGCGCTCGCCCTTGCTGAAGTAAGCCGCGCGGGCCGGAACTTCCCGGCGGCGCGCCACGTCCCACCGGCTTTCACGCCCCAACGGGAGGCCACCATGTTTCCTCCGCCGTTCCGCGGCAACCGCCGCCAGTGGCTGGGCGCCGCGCTCGGCGCACCGCTGGCCGCGGCCTGGCCGGCCTGGGCCGCCAACCCGGCGGCACCGGGCCTGCTCACGCGCCGCATCCCGGCCAGCGGCGAGGCCCTGCCCGTCGTCGGCCTGGGCAGCTGGAT
Source organism: Hydrogenophaga sp. FW305-3-2-15-A-LB1 (assembly GCF_058787875.1). Lineage (NCBI taxonomy): Bacteria > Pseudomonadati > Pseudomonadota > Betaproteobacteria > Burkholderiales > Comamonadaceae > Hydrogenophaga > Hydrogenophaga sp. FW305-3-2-15-A-LB1. The sequence continues at coordinate 1,927 of NZ_JBYTAE010000076.1, forward strand.
CACCTTCAACGTGGGCAACGACCCGCAGGCGCGCGACGCCTGTGCCGAGGTGGTGCGCGCCTTCTTCGAGGCCGGTGGGCGGCTGATCGACAGCTCGCCCATGTACGGCTCCTCGCAACCCACCATCGGCCACGCGCTGGCGAAACTCCGGCACCCGGCCGCGCTGTTCTCGGCCGAGAAGGTGTGGGTGGGCGACGCGGCGCGCGGTGCCGCGCAGATGGAGGCCTCGCGGGCCTTCTGGGGCGTGCCGCGCTTCGACCTCATGCAGGTGCACAACCTGCTGGGCTGGGAAGGCCACCTGCCGCGCCTGTTCGAGATGAAGGCGCAAGGCCGCCTGCGCTACGTGGGCATCACCACCTCCGAAGGCCGGCGGCACACCGAACTCGAACGCGCCATGCGCACCCAGCCGATCGACTTCGTGCAGCTCAGCCTCAACCTGCTCGACCGGGAGGCCGAGCAGCGCCTGCTGCCGCTGGCGCAGGAGCGCGGCATCGCGGTGCTCGCGAACCGGCCCTTCCGCGAGGGCGCGCTGCTGCGCGACCTCGCGCGCCACAAGCTGCCGGGTTGGGCGGCGGAGATCGGCTGCGACGGCTGGGCGCAGGTGGCGCTGAAGTTCGTGGTCTCGCACCCGGGCGTGACTTGCGCGATCCCCGCCACCAGCCAGGTCGCGCACCTGCGGCAGAACATGGGCGCGGCGCGCGGCCTCCTGCCCGACGCGGCGCTGCGCGCGCGCATGGCGCGCGACGTGGCCGCGCTGTAGGGCCACGCCATGAGCGAATGGTGGACCTACCGGCCGGCGGATTTCCTGATGTTCGCGCCGCGCACCTACTGGCGGCTGTTCGAGCTGCAGAACGCCGCGTGGTGGCCGGCGCCCTGGGTCTTCAGCCTGTTGGCGATGGCGCTGGCGATCGGCCTGTGGCGCCGCCCTGCCCAGGCCGCGCGCGTGGGCCTCATCGGCGCGGCGCTCGCGTGGGCCTGGGTGGCCTGGAGCTTTCTCTGGTGGCGCTACACCCCGATCAACTGGGCCGCGAGTGCCTTCGCCATCGCCTTCGCGCTGCAGGCGCTGGGCCTGCTCGCGCTCGCTTGGCGCCGGCCCCGCGCCACCACCTCACCGGGCCGCCGCCGGCTCGGCCTGGGCCTGCTGCTGTGGGCGGTGGGGCCGCATCCCGCGCTGCCCCTGGTCTTCGGCCGCCCGTGGTCGCAGGCCGAGGTGATCGGCCTGGCGCCCGACCCCACGGCCATCGCGACGCTGGGCCTGCTGCTCTGCCTCGACGCCCACCCGCGCGCCCTGCCTTGGGCGCTGCGCGCCGGCGCGGTGGCCTGGCTGTTGCTCAGCGCGGCCACGCTGGCCACCCTGGGTTCGGCGCAGGCCGTGGTGCCACTGGCCGCCGCGCTGCTGGCGCTGGTCAGTCCCGGCCCGCGCGGCGCTGTTCGCGCAGCATGAACAGGTACAGCCCTTCCACCTTCTCGCGCGCCCACGGCGTCTTGCGCAGGAAGCGCAGGCTGGACGGGATGCTCGGGTCGATGTTGAAACAGCGCACCGGGATGCGCTCGCCCAGGCCGTCCCAGCCGTAGTGGTCCACCAGCGCGGTGAGGATCGCCTCCAGCGTGAGGCCGTGCAGCGGGTTGCGCGGCTGGGCCGAAGGCGCGGGGGTGTCGCTCATGCCAGCGCCGCCTCCAGCGCGTCGACGAACATCGCGGGCACGTCGAAACCGGTCTGCTGCTGGATCTCCTGGAAGCAGGTCGGGCTGGTGACGTTGATCTCGGTCACCTTGTCGCCGATCATGTCCAGCCCCACCAGCAGCAGGCCGCGCGCGGCCAGCGTGGGGGCGATGGCCTCGGCCACGGCGCGGTCGGTGTCGCTCAGCGGCTGGGCCACGCCCTTGCCGCCGGCCGCGAGGTTGCCCCGCACCTCGCTGCCCTGCGGAATGCGCGCGAGCACGAAGGGCGCGACCTGGCCACCGATCAGCAGCAGGCGCTTGTCGCCCAGCACGATCTCCGGCAGGTAGCGCTGCACCATCACGCTGGTGGCGCCGCCCTGGTTCAGCGTCTCGATGATGGAGCCCAGGTTCATGCCGTCGGGCCCGACGCGGAAGATGCCCATGCCGCCCATGCCGTCGAGCGGCTTGAGGATGATGTCCTTGTGCTCGGCGTGGAAGGCGCGGATGGCCTCGGGCCGGCGCGTCACCAGCGTGGCCGGCGCGAACCGCGCGAACTCCATCAGCGCGAGTTTTTCCGGGTGGTCGCGCAGCGCGCGCGGGCTGTTGAACACGCGCGCGCCTTCGCGCTCGGCCTGCTCCAGCAGGTGCGTGGCGTAGAAGAACTCGCTGTCGAACGGCGGGTCCTTGCGCATCAGCACGGCATCGAAGCTGTGCAACGGCTCGCGGCCTTCGCGCGTGGTGGTGAACCAGGCATCGGCGTCACCGGTGAGCGTGACGTGGCGCACCTGCGCCGTCACCGGCTGGCCGCTCTGCCACTGCAGGTGCTCGGGCTCGCAGGCCGCCAGCGTGTGGCCGCGCCGCTGCAGCTCGCGCATCATGGCGAAGGTGGTGTCCTTGTAAATCTTGAAGGCTTCGAGCGGGTCGGCGACGACGAGGATCTTTTTCATGGCGTTGTTCGTTCAGGGCTTTTTCGAGGTGAGTCCGTACTGTTGCACAAGCAGCGCGACGGCGCCGGCGACCACGCCCCAGAAGGCCGAGCCGATGCCGCCGATGACCACACCGCTGAGCGTGACGAGAAAGGTGATGAGCGCGGCCTCGCGGTGCGCGTCGTCCTTGAGCGCGGCGTGCAGGCCGCCACCGATGCTGCCCAGCAGCGCGATGCCGGCGATGGCCATGACCAGCTCGCGCGGGAAGGCGATGAGCAGGCCGGTGATGGCCGCGCCGAAGAGGCCGATCAGCACGTAGATGCCCCCGCACACCACGGCGGCGGTGTAGCGCTTCTTCGGGTCGGCGTGCGCTTCGGGGCCCATGCAGATGGCCGCGGTGATGGCGCTGAGGTTGAGCGCGAAGGCGCCGAAGGGCGCGAGCACCAGCGTGGCCGCGCCACTGAGCGTGATGATCTTCGAGATCGGCATGTCGTAACCCGCCGCGCGGATCGCGGCCACGCCCGGCAGGTTCTGCGAGGCCATGGTGACGACGAACAGCGGCAGCGCCAGGCTGGTGAACGCGGCCAGGCTGAAGACGGGCATGGTGAACACCGGCATGGCAAGTTCAAAGCTCACCGCGCCGCCATTGAACTGGCCCCGCGCCACCACGTAGGCGATGGCCACCGCCAGCGTGAGCGGCACCGCATAACGCGGCAGCAGGCGCCGGCCCAGCAGGTAGGCCAGCAGCATCAGCACCACCAGCGGCAGCGCGGTCTGCGCGGCGGCGAAGGCCTGCAGGCCGAAGCGCGCCAGCACGCCGGCCAGCAGGGCCGAGGCGATCGCCATCGGAATCTTGTTCATCACGCGCTCGAACCAGCCGGTGGCGCCCACCAGCACGATGAGCGCGGCGCTGATGAGGAAAGCCCCCACGGCATCGGCCATGGTGAAGCCGCCGGCCAGGCCCGCCGTGGCCAGCACCGCCGCGCCCGGCGTGCTCCAGGCGATCATGACGGGCTGGCGCAGCACCAGCGAGGGAATGGCCGAGCACAGGCCCATGCCCAGGCCGAGCGCCCACATCCAGGAGGTGATCTGCGCGGGGGTGGCGCCAAACGCCTGCGCGGCCTGGAAGACGATGGCCACCGAGCTGGTGAAGCCCACCAGCACGGCCACGAAGCCGGCCGTGGCGGCCGAGAGGTTGACGTCTCGAAAAAAGGAGGGGGACGCGGTGGAAGACATCGGGCGATTGTGCCGGGCGGCGGCACAACGCACGGGGGCCACCGGCAATGGCCCCGGAACCCTGCTCGGCGGGCGCCGACGGAACCGAACCGCCAGGCCCCGCACTACTTCCTGACGGGTCGCGCTCGAGACGGCCCGGCCGTTCAACCAGGACCCCGCCATGCGCTATGCCGCCTTGATGCACAAGCTCTTTGAGCAAACCCAGCTGGACAACTGGCAGGGCACCGCCCGGACCCCTCACTTCGAGGTGGACGGCACCATCGTCGGACTGATTCCCAAAGGCGATTCGGGTCTCGTCGTGTACGTCGACCTCGGCCATCAACCCGGCAATGAGATTCAACTGCTGGAGTACAACGCCCGCGCCAATGACGAGGTCTCGGGCTGCTTTGTGGTCGTGCCCAACTCGGGGAAGGTGGCGTACCGCTTCGACGTGCCCCTGGACGCGCTGGAACGCACCCCCTCCTTGCCGGCCTGGCTGCAGGCGCGCGTCAACCAGGCCCGCACCGCGCTGGCCAGCGCCTGAGCCCCTCATGAACCCCATCATCAGAAACGCCCTCGGCACCTGCCTCCCCGGCGTGGGCAGCGCATTCGTCAAGGTCCACGTCAAACCATTCGCCCAGCTGTTGTTCAGCGAGACGAGGCGCAACCCCGAGGGCGCGCTGTCGAAGACCGGCCACATCGCCTTCCGACTGAACGCCACGGAATTCACATCGCTCCAAAGCTTCCTGGGCCAGCCCGCAGACGCCGAACGCCCGGGGTCCATCGGCCATCAGCCCGACAACCACACGCCGGTGCGTCGCCGCGACACCATCCACACCGACATGGGTGGGAAAGACGTCGAATACGAGAACCTCACCTGGCTTGCGCTCCCCCGGTGGGCAGAACAGCGCTTCGACAACACCCCTCGGTCCACGGGCGTCGGTGAACTCACCCCCCAACACCTCGAAGCACTGGCGCGGGTCATCGGGGGTGAAGAATTCGGCCTCTACTCCCTGCGCGGTGACAAGCCCATCGACATGCTCAGCGCCGAAGACCTCCGCGCATTCCTGATCGACGGCAAAGCGCCCCGGCACGCCCCCAACTGCGTCGATTTCGTCAAGGCGGTCCTGGTGGCATGGGCCCGACTGGAGGGCTCACCCCGGGCCGTGATGCGTTTCGCCGCCTCACTGGCCGACTGCCGCTATCCCCAGGATGTCGGCGCGTTGGCCCAGGTGCATTTCGGGGCGGACGACAACGGTGCCATCCAGTTTCGACCCGGCAAGGGCGTGGCGGCCCCCGAACGACTCGACAACCAGCGCTTCCACGGCCAGTTCCTCGAAGCGTCCGGGCTGTCCAAGGAGGTCTTTGACAGGATGTGCGCCGACCTGGCGGCCAAGGGGCTGATCTTCGGCGAGGTCTTCGAGCACGACGAGACCTGGGGCACCACCTTCTTCAGCGGGCTCGGCAAGCGGCTGCGGGCGTGCCAGCCGCACCAAGGCGTGGCGGCCATCTGCTACCACCAGGACACCTACAAGGGTGGCATCACCCACGTCTCGCTGATGGCGTTCGCCCCGGATGGCGGCGCATCGGTCTGCCACCACGAGTCCATCAGGGTATCGGCCCAAGACCCTGTGAGCAACCTGATGCCGGGCATCGTCGGGGTGCCGTCCAACACCTACGACACCACGGACCTTCACCAGCGGGTGCTGGGCGACAAGGCCCGTGAGCTCACCACGTTGCCGATCCGGCATTCGTACGACCTCTCCGGCCCGCCCATGGTCCAGTTCGCCCACCTGAACAACTGGGCCGCCTTGCGCGAATTCAACGATCGCACCGCGCACGAGAGCTATGTGAACGCCCGGTCGCTCGCCTACGGCACCGATCCCGACCAGCATCTGCTGGAAAAAAAAGGCGCCTTCGGCCGCGGCCTGACGACCACCGTCTCCGTGCCGGGCCAACGCTTCCGACACGAACCCCTGATGCTGCCGCCCGGCGAGACCGAAACCTCCTCCGCGGGTGCCTGGACCAACAACTGCGCGGCCCACACCCTGCGCTGCCTGCAGGCCGGCGGCTGCACGGCCCTGCCGACATCGCGCGAGCCTGTGGGCGAGTGGCGGCTGAGTGAAGTCGCCGAGGTGCTTCTGAAGGCGGGCCTCATGCCGTGCACCGACCCGGAGGTCGCGCACATCATGGACGACGCCGGCTACAGATACGATCCCGACGAGGGTGTCGTCGTCGATGCCGGCTCGTTCCTGACCCTGGCGTACCACTGGTCCATGTCGCCCGTCGGCTCACCGGGCGTCTACCCACCCGATGTGCCGCGCAACGAGGTCCAGGACAAGGCCCTCGCCGAGGCCGTGCAGAAGAAGCGGCTGGACCGGCTGAGCAAGACCATCTCGGACCACCAGGCGTCCTTCCGGAAAATCTGACCCCTAGATCTCCACCTTCGAGCCCAGCTCGATCACCGCGTTGCTCGGCAGGTTCAGGAACTCGGCCGCCGCGCTCGCGTTGTGGTGCATCTGGGCGAACAGCTTCTCGCGCCAGGGCGCCATGCCACTGCCGATGGTGGGCACCACCACATCGCGCGAGAGGAAGTAGCTGGTGGTCATCGGGCCCATGTCGCAGCCGCGCCCGCGCATGGCCGACAGCGCCTCGGGCAGGTCCAGGTCGTTCTTGAAGCCGTAGTTCACCACCACCTGCCAGCAGTCGTGCCCCAGCGGCTCGATCTCCAGCCGCTTGTTCAGCCCGATCCAGGGCACTTCCTGGCTGCGCACGGTGACGAACAGGTTCTGCTCGTGCAGCACCTTGTTGTGCTTGAGGTTGTGCAACATGGCGTTGGGCACGGTGCCGATGTCGGCCGTGAGGAACACCGCCGTGCCCTCCACCCGCACGGGCGGTGCGATGAACAGCGCATCGAGGAAGCTGTTCAGCTCGATCGATTCGGCGTGCTGCGCCTCGGTCATGAGCGAGCGGCCGCGCTTCCAGGTCATCATGAGCGTGAACACCGCGCCGCCGATGAGCAGCGGGAACCAGCCGCCGGCGAACAGCTTGAGCAGGTTGGAGCTGAAGAAGGCGAGGTCCACCAGGAAGAAGAAGCCGGTGGCCAGCACGCACAGCCACAGCGGGTACTTCCAGCTGTAGCGCACCACGTAGAAGGTGAGCACCGTGGTGATGAGCATGTCCAGCGTGACCGCGATGCCATAGGCCGCCGCGAGGTTGCTGGACGACTTGAACATCACCACCGCCAGCACGATGGCGGTGAACAGGCTCCAGTTCACGAACGGCATGTAGATCTGGCCGGTGTGCTTCACGCTGGTGTGCTGGATCTTCAGGCGCGGCAGGTAACCGAGCTGGATCGCCTGCTTGGTCACGCTGAAGGCGCCGGTGATCAGGGCCTGCGAGGCGATCACCGTGGCCATGGTGGCCATGATCACCAGCGGCAGCAGCAGCCACTCGGGCGCCATGTTGAAGAACGGATTCTTCACGGCCGCCGGGTCGGCCAGCAGCAATGCGCCCTGGCCGAAGTAGTTCAGCGTGAGGCATGGCATGACGACGGAGAACCAGGCCAGGCGGATCGGGCGTTTGCCGAAGTGGCCGAGGTCGGCGTAGAGCGCCTCGGCGCCGGTGACGCACAGCACCACCGCGCCCAGGATGATGAAGCTGGTGCCGGGCTGCGCCCACATGAAGCGCAGCGCGTGCAACGGACTGAGCGCGCCCAGGATCTCGGGGTGCCCCACGATCTGCGACACGCCCAGCGCCGCGATGGTGAGGAACCAGGCCAGGGTGATCGGGCCGAAGAAGCGGCCGATGCCGCTGGTGCCGCGCTTCTGCACCGCGAACAGCGCGAACAGCACCAGCAGGGTGATGGGCACCACGTAGTGCTTGAAGTGCGGCGAGATCACCTCCAGGCCCTCAACGGCCGAGAGCACCGAGATCGCCGGCGTGATGACGCCGTCGCCATAGAACAGCGCGGTGCCGAAGATGCCGATGGCCAGCAGCGTCTGGCGCAGGGCGGGCCGCTCCTTCACCGCCATGGAGGCCAGCGCGAGCATCGCGATCAGGCCGCCTTCGCCGTTGTTGTCGGCGCGCAGCACCAGCACCACGTACTTGAGGGAGACGATGACCGTCAGCGTCCAGAACAGGATGGACAGGATGCCGTAGACGTTGGCGTGGGTGAAAGGCACGTGGCCGGAGCCGAAGACCTCCTTGACGGCGTACAGCACGCTGGTGCCGATGTCGCCGTACACCACGCCGATGGCGCCGAGGGTGAGCGCAGCCAGTGACGATTTGGAAGCGGACACAAAACAACCCCGGCCTGTTGGCACGGGGTTCGGTTGTCGAGGGAACGCGATTGTGCGCCCGCCGGCAGGGCCTTGTCTGCCGGCTCAGCGCTCTAAACGGCGGCGCCCGCGCCGAATGTTGCGCCGCAGCAACTCACTCGTAGACTTCGGCGTCCGGGTCGGTGGCTTCCAGCTCGTAGCTCGCCGCCAGCATGGCCAGGCGGCCGATCACGCCGTACATGTAGAAGCGGTTGGGCACGCTCGCGCCGGGCTTCTGGCCGGGCTGCGGCAGCTGCGCGCTCTGCTCGAAAGCCAGCGGCACGTAGCTGGAGCCGGGCGCGTTGAGGTTCTCGTCCACGCCGCGGTCGGCGTGCACGCGGTAGAAGCCGCCGACCACGTAGCGGTCCATCATGTAGACCACGGGCTCGGCCACCGCGCTGTTGATGCGCTCGTTGGTCAGCACGCCTTCCTGGATGATGACCTCGTGCACCTCCTGGCCGGCCTGGCCCACGGCCATGCGGGCCTTGGTCTTGGCCGAGAGGTTGTCGATGTCCTTGGCGTCGCGCACCGTCAGGATGCCCATGCCGCCCGTGCCGTTGTCGGCCTTGACCACCACGAACGGCTTTTCGTTGATGCCGTATTCCTTGTACTTGCGGCGGATCTTGCCCAGCAGCGCGTCGGTGTTGCTGCGCAGGCATTCCAGCCCGGCGTCCTCGTTGAAATCCACCTGCCCGCACTGGTTGAACATCGGGTTGATCAGCCAGTGGTCCATGCCCAGCAGCTTGCCGAAGCGCTTGGACACCTCTTCATAGGCCTTGAAGTGGTGGCTCTTGCGCCGCGTGCCCCAGCCGCCGTGCAACGGTGGCAGCAGGTACTGCTCGTGCAGGTCTTCCAGGATGCCCGGCACGCCCGCGCTCAGGTCGTTGTTGAGCAGAATGGTGCAGGGGTCGAAGTTCTTCAGGCCCAGGCGGCGCTTGCTGCGCAGCAGCGGCTCCAGCACCACCTTGTCGCCGCCGGGCAGCTCCATGGTGGTGGGGGCCTTGATGTCGTTGGAGAGCGAGCCCAGGCGCACATTGAGCCCGGCCATGTAGAAAATGCGCTGCAGCTGCGCCAGGTTGCTCAGGTAGAAGGTGTCGGTGGTGCTCTCGGGCACCAGCAGCAGGTTCTTGGCCTCGGGGCAGATCTTCTCGATCGCCGCCATCGCGGCCTGCACCGCCAGCGGCAGCATCTCGGGCGTGAGGTGGTTCCAGCCGCCGGGATACAGGTTCGTGTCCACCGGCGCCAGCTTGAACCCCGCGTTGCGCACGTCCACCGAGGTGTAGAACGGCGGCGTGTGCTCCATCCACTCGAGGCGGAACCAGCGCTCGATCACCGGGGTGGACTCGAGGATGCGCTGCTCGAGCTCGTTGATGGGGCCGGTCAGGGCGGTGACGAGGTGCGGGACCATAGGGGGAGGGGTATTGGCGGCTGGGGAGGCAACCAGTGTAATGGGGGCGCATGACGCCAATTTCAAGCCGGTTCCAGCGCCTGGAAGCGGCCCCACAACGGCCCGAGGGAGGGTTCCGATGACGATTTTCGCCCTGATGACCGCCCTGGCCGCCTGGTTCAGCGTGTGGCGGCCACCCGAGAGCACCGGCCTGCGGGTGCTGCTGATGGGGGTGTTCCTGCTGCTGGGCGCCCTGTTCGCCCTGGCCGGCGGCTTCGCCTACTGGTGGGACAGCGGCATGCGCCCGACCCGCGCCAGCCCCTGGCTGCTCATCTGGGGCCTGCTGACCCTGGCCTCCCAGGCCGGCAACCTGCTGCGCGCGGTGTTCGAAGGGGAAGGCGGGACGGACTGGCCGGGGCGGCGCTGAGGCTCAGTTTTTTTCCCAATAGGTCTGGGCATCATTCCGGCTCCAAGGCGGCAATACAGCCTTCTGGATTTCCACTCCGTCCAAAGCGGTAAAGGTCTTTTTGAAAAGAGCCACATCTCTCTCGTAGGCGTCCGTGATTTCAATATCGAAAGTCCCGGTCGAAGCCCCCGCAATCGCCTGATCAATCAATGGGATAACAGGGCCTGCACGGAATTCGTTGTCCCGTCGTTCGCGAATCACCGCATTGACCGCCCCAAGGTAGTGAGCGCCGGCGGTTGCCAAGGGCAGTTCGGAGTGCAAAGGCACGAAATAAGTGCCCAGTACGGGAAACGCAGCGCTCATGGCGTTGAGGCCACGAAGGGTGTACGCCGCACTATCGACCGTGAAACGCAATAGGTAGGTCACGCTTCCGTCTTCTGCAGGTGAGACGACACGGCCCTTGCCGTCCATCCGAAAGGCCACCTGCTCAGGTTTTGCCACGCCTCCACGCGCATCCAGAAGAACACCAAGCACATCTGGCTTCCACCTCGGCTTGTGTTCATTGTTCACGCGCACCGACATCAGATACAGCGGTTTCGAGGGATCAACTTTGGGGGCCCCCTCGGCCAGAGGCATGGGCAAGGAAGCACATGCCGTTGTCAGGGCCGCAAGCGTGGCCGCGAAGAAAATCTTCATCTTTTTTACTCAATTTTTGTTAAACAAGTTGATTATTTTAGACGAAAAGTTCTAATTAATTATCAAATCAGCCTGGTCCAAAACGCGCCAGCGAGCGCGCCTTCGCCCTGGCCGCCTCCACCTCGCGGTTGCGCGGCGCGGCCGTGGTGCGCAGCGAGGCCATGAGTTCGCGCGCCGTCGCGGCCACCTGCTCCACCGCGCGGTCGAACGCCGCTTCGTTGGCCTGCGACGGCACGTTGAAGCCGCTGAGCTTGCGCACGAACTGCAGCGAGGCGTCGCGGATCTCCAGCTCGGTCGCGGGCGGCTCGAAATTGAACAGGGTCTTGATGTTGCGGCACATGGTCTCTTCACTCCTGGTGAACGCCCTCAGGGGCGGTCGGCGGCGGTCCGGTAGGGCGGGCGCGCCGAGGGGTCGTGGCGGATGATCGCGCTGGCCTGCTGCACGTGCGGCAACGCCCGCGCAAAGGCCTCGGCCTGCGCCGCCACGGCCTGGCGCCGGGCACAGCCCTCGATGTACACCACACGCCCCTGCACCGTCACCCAGAGCGTGCTGGCGGCGGTGAACGCGGGGCGCCGTTTCAGGGCCTGCCGAAAGGCGGTGGCGATGTCCTGGTCGTAGGCGAAGGCGTTGGGGCGATCACAGGCTTTCGCGAGCCAGCAGGTCGTGCCCTTCTCGGCGCGCCGGTGCGTCTGGGCCAGCCGCTCGCGCTCGGTGATGAACGGCCCCGCCGGCCGGGGGCAATCGGGCACGGCGGCCGAGATCTGGAAGAACGGGTCGTTGAACCAGTTCTGCACCGCTTCGCCCGCCACGGCCCCACCCGCATGCGCCAGGGCCAGGAATGCCAGCAGGCGCACCGGGCGTTTCACGGCCGGTCTTTCAGGGCGTCAGCCCCGCACTTCGCCCTCGCCCAGCACCACGTACTTGAGCGAGGTCAGGCCCTCCACGCCCACCGGGCCACGGGCATGGAACTTGTCGGTGGAAATGCCGATTTCGGCGCCCAGGCCGAACTCGAAACCGTCGGCGAAGCGGGTGCTCGCATTCACCATGACGCTAGCCGAATCCACTTCGCGCAGGAAACGCTGGGCGTGCACGTGGTCGGTGGTGATGATGGCGTCGGTGTGGTGGCTGCTGTAGCGGTTGATGTGGGCGATGGCCTCGTCCACGCCCGCCACCAGCTTGATGCTGATGACCGGGGCGAGGTATTCCTCCGACCAGTCGGCCTCGGTCGCCTCCTTCAGGTTCGCGCCCGGCACCGCCGCCAGGATCGCCCGGCTCTCGGCGCAGGCCCGCATCTCCACGCCCTTGGCGGCGAAGATGGCGCCGATCTTCGGCAGGAAGTCGGCGGCCACGCCGCGCGCCACCAGCAGGCTTTCGGTGGCGTTGCAGGGGCTGTACTTCTGCGTCTTGGCGTTGTCGGTCACCTTCACCGCCAGCGCGATGTCGCAGGGCTCGTCCACGTAGGTGTGGCAGTTGCCGTCCAGGTGCTTGATGACCGGCACCTTGGCCTCGGCGCTGATGCGCTCGATCAGCCCCTTGCCACCGCGCGGGATGATCACGTCCACGTACTGCGGCATGGTGATGAGCTGGCCCACGGCGGCGCGGTCCGTTGTCGGCACCAGTTGCACCGCGTCGGCCGGCAGGCCGGCGTCCGTCAGCGCGCGCTGCACCAGCGCGGCCAGGGCGCGGTTGGATTCGATGGCCTCGGAGCCGCCGCGCAGGATGGCCGCGTTGCCGCTCTTGATCGACAGCGAGGCAGCCTCGATCGTCACGTTGGGCCGGCTCTCGTAGACCATGCCGAACACGCCGATGGGCACGCGCATCTGGCCCACGCGGATGCCGCTGGGCATCTGCTTCATGCCGCTGATGTCGCCAATGATGTCGGGCATGGCCGCGAGCTGCTCGCAGCCCTGGGCGCAGGTCTCGATGACCTTGGGCGTGAGCTTGAGCCGGTCCACCATGGGTTCGCTCAGGCCATTGGCGCGGGCGCGCTCCAGGTCCTTCGCGTTGTCCACCTGCAGCGCGTCCACGTTGGCGCGCAGCAGCGCGGCCAGGCCGCGCAGGGCCGCCAGCTTGGTGGCCGCGCTGGCCTTGGCCATGAGCGCCGAGGCCGCCTTGGCCTGCAGCCCCAGGGTGTTCATGAGTTCGGTGGTGTTGGTCGCGTTCATCCGGGCGATTTTCGCAGAGGCGCGCGCCCTTGGGGCAAGCGGGGTCAAGCCCCGGCGCCGGGCTGGTGCGCCGACAGCACGTGGGTGGCCACCATGTCCAGGCTGGGGCGAACGATGCCCTGCTTGTCCGTCCAGACCTTGGGCGTGAGCCCGCCCGAGAGGCTGAGCGACTCGCCGTCGCGCAGCGCCACCAGCGCCTGGCCCACCGCCTCGTCGAAAGCGATCACGTTGACGATGAATTCCTCGTCCGCCCGGTTGCGGGCCAGCACGCGGGCCACGATGTAGCCGCGCCCGGCCTTGTCCACGCGGCGGGAGGCCTCGCCCATCAGGCGCCCGGCGACCAGGCCGTCAATCATCGCGCGGGCCTCTCGAAACCGGCGGCGATCCAGGCCTGCGCGCTGTCCACGTTCAGCTTGAAGGTGGGCGGCACGGGCACGCAGGCCAGCTCGGCGTCGAACTCGTCGAGCGCGCGCAGCGTGGCGGTGGCGCCCTCCTCGTCGGGCACGATGGCCAGGGCGACGCGGATGCGCTGCCCGTCCACCGCCACGGTCACGTTCTTGTTCAGCTCCGCGTGCCGCTGCTGCTCGGAGCGGCGGATCACCTCTTTCGCGGTCTTCACCAGGGTGTTGAAGGCCGCGGTGTCCAGCGGCTTGGGGTTCTTCTTGTCGCGGCCCATGGTCCAGGGGCCGACCAGCGCCGGTTCGGCCCCGTTGTCCAGGTACATGGCGACGGCCCAGCCGTCATCGTCGTCGTTCTTGATGACGCGGGCGGTCCAGTGTTCGTCGCTCCAGACGCGGGCTTCGTGAATGGGTTCTTGGGTATCGGATGTCATGAAAGGCGATCGGTCAAGGGCCGAACAGGATAACGCCCTTCACTTCACCGGCATCGGCGTGGCGCGGTCCACCGCCACCACCGCCACCGAGTTCTGCGGCGAGCCTTCGATCACGCGGTCGGAGTACGTGAGGTAGACCAGCGAATGCCGCTTGGCGTCCACCATGCGCACGATGCGCAGCCGCTTGAAGATCAGGCTGGTGCGCTCGCTGAAGATCTCTTCCTGTTCCTTGATGGGCTTGGCGATGGCGATCGGGCCCACCTGCCGGCAGGCGATGGACGCCTCGGACTTGTCCTCGGCCAGGCCGAAGGCGCCTTTGAGGCCGCCCGTCTTGGCGCGCGAGATGTAGCAGGTGACACCCATCACGCCGGGGTCGTCGTAGGCCTCGACCACGATCTTGTGGTCGGGCCCGATGAACTTGAACACCGTGTCCACCGAGCCGATCTCTTCGGCATGGGTGGCGGTGGTAGCCGCGGCGGCGAACAGCAGGAGGCAAGGAGCGAGGAACTGGCGCATGGTGGGCTTTCCGGAAGGGTGGCGAATGCCCACACGGTAGCAGGCGCGGCAGGCCGGGCACACCCGACGGGACTCAACTGGCCTCGGTCTCGCGGACGCGGTAGCGCTCGAAGATGGGCGAAGAGGTGCTGGCCAACGCCAGCTCGGCAGAGATCGCCATCAGCGCCGGCCCGAGTTCCTGCATGCGCGATTCCGTCAAGCGGATCAGCGGGCCTGCGATCGTGATCACGCCGATGGCGGCTTCGCCCGGGCGCTGGATCGCAGCCGCCATGGCACTCATGCCGGGCGCGAACATTTCATTGATCGTGCTGTAGCCGCGACGGCGCGTGTCCTCAAGGATTTTCGCGAGCGCCTTCACAGTGTTGGGCGCCTTGGGCCCGAACTGTTCACGGCTGCCAAAGCCCTGGCGCGCCACGATCTCCAGCGCCTGGTTCTCGGGCAGGGTGGCCAGCCATGCATGGCCTGCCGAGCTGCACGACAGGCGCACATCGGTGCCCGTGTCCGGGTCGTAGCGCAGGCCCGCCTTGGCGCCCTGCGCCTTGGCAACGAAGGTCAGGCGTTCGCCGTCAACGATGGCCAGGCGCACAAGCTCGCCCGAGATCTCGGCCATGCGGTCGATCAGCGGCTGCGCGATGTCGACGATGCCGGACCCGCTCAGGTAGTTGAGACCCAGTGCGGCGAGCTTGGTGGTGAGCGCGTAGTCGCCGTGCTCGCGCATCTGGCGCACCCAGCCGCAACGCACAAGGTCGCTGAGCATGCGGTGGCATGCGCTGCGCGGGATGTTCAGGTCGTCCGCAATCGAGGCCAGAGGCTGGCCTTCGGGGCGCGCCGCGAGGTATTCAAGGGCGGCGAGGGATCGGTCGAGGTTGATGGCCATGGATTCCACTATTGCAACACATGCCAAAAATGGAATACGATTCCAAATGGAATAACATTCCCATCGACACTGTCAAATTCGATTCTGACGCCCTTTCAAGGAGAGCACACGTGAAAATCAAGGTATCGCTGGCCGCGCTGGCCGCCGCTCTTTCGTTGGGCCTGGCCAGCGGGGCGGCTGCGCAGGACATCCAGGAACGCACCATCAAGTTTGGCCATCTGAACAATGCGGGCCATCCCACCAGCCTGGGCGTGCGCAAGTTCGCCGAGATCGTCGCCGCCAAGACCGGCGGAAAGATCAAGGTGCAGGAGTTCGCGTCGTCCCAGCTCGGCAACGAGCTGCAGCAGCAAGCAGCCCTGCAAGGCGGCGTGCAGGAGATGCTGGTGGCATCGACCACCTCGCTCAATGGCATCGTCAAGGAATTTGGCCTGCTGGACTTCCCCTTCCTGTTCGCCAATGAGCGGCAGGCCGATGCGCTGGTGGACGGCCCGCTGGGCAAGATGCTCAGCGCCAAACTGCCGGAAAAGGGCCTGGTGGTGCTGGGCTTCTTCGATCTGGGGTTCCGCAACGTCACCAACAGCAAGCGGCCCATCACCAAGGGCGCTGATCTGGAAGGCCTGAAGCTGCGCGTGATCCCCAACCCGGTGTTCCTGGAAACCTTCAGGACATTCAAGGCCAACCCCCTGCCGATGCCGTTTGCCGAACTGTATGGCGCGCTCGACAGCAAAGCGGTCGACGGGCAGGAGAATCCCTTCGCGGTCATCGAGTCGAGCAAGTTCTACGAAGTGCAGAAGTACGTGAGCGGCACCAACCACGTCTACGCGACCAACCCCATCCAGATCAGCAAACGTTTCTGGGACCGCCTCTCGCCGGTGGAGCAGAAGATTCTTCAGGAAGCCGCCACCGAAGCCCAGAACTGGCAACGTGTCGTCAGCCGAGAGGTGTCAGGCAAAGCGCTGGGCGAGCTCAAGGCCAAAGGCATGATCTACAACGACATTCCAGCCGCCGAACTGGCCCGCATGCGGGCCGACGTCCGTCCCGTCTACGACAAGTTCTCCGCCGCGTACGACCCCGCGGTCGTCACGCTCTTCAGAGCCGAACTGGAGCGGGTCTCCAAGCTCTGAACCCCATGAAAATCCTTGTCCTGCACGGACCGAACCTGAACCTGTTCGGCCGGCGCGAACCCCATATCTACGGCACCACCACGCTCGCGGAGATCAACGACCGCCTGCGTGCGCTCGCGGTGGAACTGGAGGTCGAGCTTGAGATTCACCAGTCCAACCACGAAGGGGTGCTGGTGGACCGCTTTCACGACAACATCGATGTGGCGGCCGGCGCGCTGCTCAACCCCGCGGCACTCACCCAGCACGGCGTATCGCTGCACGACGCGATCAAGGCCATGCCATTTCCAGTGCTCGAGATCCACATGTCGAACATCGGCGCGCGCGAGCAGTGGCGACATCACTCGATCATCTCGCCCGCGGTGAAGGCAACGATCCAGGGCCTGGGCTGGCGCTCGTACACCGCGGGCCTGCGCGCGCTCGTCGAGCTGGTGCGCGAAGCGCGCGCCACCGCCTGACAGCGGGCACGGCGAAGCCAGGAAACACCATGGCGCTGCTGGGTCAAGGAGCCGTGGCCATGTGGTGGGACATTGCGCCCGCCTTCAGGGCCGAATTCGAGGACTGGCACACGCACGAGCACTTCCCGGAACGCATGGCGATACCGGGATTCCACCGCGGCTCGCGCTGGTCCGCTGCCGATGGCGGCGAAGGCTTCTTCGTGCTGTACGAACTCGAGGCTTATGAGACCCTGGCGTCACCTGGCTACCTGGGTCGACTCAATGCGCCCACCACCTGGTCCGCGAAGATGATGCCGCATCACCGCCACATGGTGCGCAGCCAGTGCCGTGTGCTCGAGAGCTTTGGCGGCGCGCTGTCGCGCCACGCGCTCACGGTGCGCCTTTCACCGAGCGAAGGTGCCGCCGAGCGGCTGCGCGATCACCTGCGCACGCAGGCCAACGCGTTCAGGTCACGCCCCGGCATCTCGGCCGGGCACCTGCTCGTCCACCAGGCACCCAAAATCGAGACCACGACAGAGCAGAAAATTCGCGGGGGACCGGACCCCGCAGCCGACTGGATCTTCATCGTCTGCGGCTACGACCTTGCGTCACTGCAGGCCCTGGCCGGCACGGAGCTGTCCGATGCGGTGCTTACCGGCGTGGGCGCAAAAATGGGCGCGGTGCGCGGTCTGTATGCACTGTCGCACACCAACACCGCCACCGACGTCGACTGAAGGAGGGGCGCTGTCAGGCAACGCCACCGCTTCAGCGCAGGCCGAAGAAACTCAGAATGACGCCAATGACGACGACCAGGCCCACGATGTAGATGATGGTGTTCATGAGGTGTGCTCCTTGTAGAGATACCCCATCGTAGGGAGCCTGGATCGTCTGGCGTGTCAGCCGCCGCGATGCCTCTTTGTAGGACGGCGCGCACGCCGCCCGCGCAGGCTTCAGAGGTTGCCCTTGGTCCACGGGCCCACGATGGCCACCGTGATGCCCGGCGTCTGCAGGTTGGCGAACAGGATGCGGCCGGTCGGGTCGAAGCAGGCGCCGCAGAACTCGTAGCCCCGGTAGTCCGCCGCGCCCACGGTCTTGCCGGCGGTGGCGATCTGGCCGGCGTCCAGGCTGAGGTTGTTCTTGCACAGGATGTAGGCCTCGCCCGCCGGATTCAGGCCCAGCAGGCGCGAGCCGGTGCCGAAGGCGTCGGTGGAACCGCCGCCGTCTTCGCACAGCACCACGCCGCCGCGCGGGCTCACCGTCACGTTGTCGGGGTTGTTGCCGGCGGTCTGGTGGCCGCTGACGAAAACCGCGCGCAGGCGCATGGTCGAGATCGTCAGCTCCCACACCGCGCCCTCGCCCTGGCCCACGCGGCCGTTGCCGTCGACACCGGCGGCGGTGTCCACGATGAACAGCTTGCCGCCCGAGTACCAGATGCCTTCGCCCCGGCTCATGCGCGCGCAGCCCTGGCTCAAGGCCTGGTAGGTCGGGCCGGCCGCGAAGCCGATGCTCACGCCACCGGGCTGGCCGACCACGACCACCGGGTCGGCGTCCGGGTCGGCGATGTCGACCCACTCCAGCTCGTACTCGTCGCCGATGTCGGGGTTCAGCAAGCCCTGGTCGTTGGCCTGGGCCAGCGTCGAAGGCCGCGCCTGGCGCACCAGGGTCTTGATGCGCGCGGCCTGCAGGCGCCCGCCGTGGTGCAGGCTACCGAGCTGACCCGAGGTGTCGTCCGGCACGTAGCGGAAGAAGGTCGCCACGTTGCGGTTGTCTTCGGTCTCGTAGACGTGGCCCGTGGCCGGGTCCACCGCGACCGCCTCGTGGATGAAGCGGCCCATGCCCACGATGGGCTGGGCGATCGACTCGGCCGCGTCGTCGGCCACCTCGAACACGTAGCCGTGCTTCTTGCCGCCGATGCCCGAGAAGTCGTAAATGGTTTCTTCGCAGGTGAGCCAGGTGCCCCAGGGCGTGGGGCCGCCCGCGCAGTTGCCCAGGGTGCCGCTGAGGGAGCCCACCGAGCCGGCCCATTGGCCGTCGCGGAACAGCAGGTTGCTGGTGCCGCCCGCGGGGTAGCCCACGAAGGGCGCGGGCGCGGGTGCGGCGGGGTTGGTCACGATGCCGCCCGCGCCGATGCGGATCGGCTGGCCGCCGTAGAACACGGTGATGATGCCGTTGACCTCGGTCGTGGCGTAGGCATGGGGCGCCTGGATGGCCTCGCCCGGCGTGGCCACCAGGCCGCGTTCGTGGTTGCGCACCAGCACCAGTTCGCTGCTGCGACCCACGCGGCGCGAAG
The DNA here is from genome assembly GCF_058787875.1 of Hydrogenophaga sp. FW305-3-2-15-A-LB1. Lineage (NCBI taxonomy): Bacteria > Pseudomonadati > Pseudomonadota > Betaproteobacteria > Burkholderiales > Comamonadaceae > Hydrogenophaga > Hydrogenophaga sp. FW305-3-2-15-A-LB1. Next base: position 20,776 of record NZ_JBYTAE010000076.1, read on the forward strand.
TCACCACGGCCATGCCGTCGTGGTTGCCCGGGGTGGGGAAACCGTCGCTCATGGCGTCGCCCGTCCAGCCGTGGCTGCGGTAGCTGAAGCCGGCCGGCAACTGCAGCAGCGGCAGGCCGGTGGTCATGTCGTTCACCGGCGAGACCGGCCCATAGGGCGACACGGCGGAGACCGCCTGCTTGCCGGTGGCGGCGCGCGCGTTGCTCGCGTAGAGCGCGCCCATCAGGCCGGTGAAGCGCGTGGCGGCGATGGCGCCGGAGCCTTGCAGCAGGCGGCGGCGGACGGGGGAGAACGGGACGGAAGACATGGCATGACCTCGTGGGGTTGTGGGTTTGCCACCATCTTCCGCCGCGCTCATTGCCGTTCTGTCGCACACCGGCCCGAAGCGAATGGGCCGTTTGGTGCCCCCCGGATCAGCGCGTGCCCGCCCCCACCAGCATCTCGCAAGGGCCCACGAAACCACCCGCCTCGGTTTCGAAGCGGGCCAGGGCCTGCTCGATCTCCGTCCACGTGTCGGCGCGTTCGTCCTCGCTCAGGCCCGCCAGCATCTGGTGCAGGGCCCCGAAGGACTCGCGCTCGAACCGCACGCACTCGGCGGCCGTGGGAAGGTGCACGGGGGAATCGACCCTGCGCACCTCCACGTCCCGAAAACCCGCCTGCTCCAGCGTCTTCGCCAGCACGCCCTCAGCGCCCAGGGAGAACGGGCCCGGTTGCCCTGGCAGGGGCGGCGGCAGCTGCGCGCGGCGCCGGATGATGCCGACCGGCACGGCGAAGAAAGGGTTGCGCTCGGCGGTGGAATACACCACCGCGGCGAACCGCCCGCCCGGCTTCAAGGCATGGCGGATGCCGGCGAGCGCGCGTTGCTGGTCGGGGAAGTAGATCAGACCGACGCGCGAGACCGCCGCGTCGAAAGAGGCGCGAGGCAAAACGTCGTGGCGCTCACCATCGAGTTCCAGGGTGTCCACGTTCGACAGGCCGGCCTGCTCGGCCGCCGATTTCGCGTGGCGCAGGATCGCCGGGGAGATGTCGGTCGCCAGCACGTGGCCATTCGCGCCCACGCGGCGCGCGGCGACCAGGGTCTGTTCGCCCGCGCCCGCCGCCACGTCGAGCACGCGCGAACCGGGGCCGACGGCCGCCATGTCCAGCATGGCCTCGGTCGCCGGGCCCAGCCAGCGGGCCAGCAAGGGCGCCCATCGGTCCCAGGCTTCGGCGGCGTTCTCCCACTGCGCGCGCGTGGACTGGCGGAACTTCTCGGCATCGAAAACAGCCGGGGCGGCGGGGGAGGCAATGAGGGTCTCGGTCATGGCAGTGCTCCTTGAAAAGACCGGTGCGAGTTGCACGGTCGGTCTTCAAGTTAAGCCCGATGCCAGGCAGCCTCAAGTCCAGAATCTGGAGTAGGCAAGCCGGCGGCACACCGATAGACTGGCCCGCATGATCGACTACATGCAGTTCTGTACCGTCGCCCGAGGCGCCGAGGTATTGGGCGAGCTGTGGACACCCCTCGTGGTGCGCGAGCTGCTCTGCGGCAGCCACCGCTTCAACGACATTCACCGCGGCGTGCCGCGCATGTCGGCCACGCTGCTGACGCAGCGGCTGCGCAAGCTGGAAGAGATCGGCGTCGTCGAGCGGCGGCGCGTCGAGAAAAACTGGGAATACCACCTGACGCCCGCAGGCGAGGAACTGCGGCCGATCGTCGTCGGCATCGGCCATTGGGGCGCGCGCTGGATCGGCAGCCGGCTGCGGCACGAACAACTCGATGCAGGCTTCCTGATGTGGGACATTCGCCGCTTCGCGCGCCTGGAAGCGTTTCCCGACGGAGAACGCACCGTCGTTCACTTCCGGTTCAGCGATGCGCCGGCGGCCGAGCGGCAATGGTGGCTCGTGGTGGAGCACCACGAGGCCGACCTCTGCCGCGACGACCCGGGTCACGACGTGAGCGTGCTGGTCGACTCGACGGTGCGCGCACTCACCGAAATCTGGACCGGTGACAGCGACCCCGAACAGGCCATCCAGTCCGGGAGCCTCACGGTGCAAGGCGCGGGCCGCAACGGCCAGCGGCTCTGGCGCTGGTTGGGGCGCAGCATGTTCGCCCCGACGCGCATGGCGCAGCGCTGAAGGCGCGGTTACTTCCCGACCGGCGCGATGGCGCCGATCGGCGGCCTGCGCCGCGACCGCCACCGCATCAGCACCGGCAGCAACAGCATCAAACCGCCACTCAGCCAGAGCCCGATGGAAATCGGGCTGCCGACCAGGATGCCCGCATCGCCGTTGCTGATGGACAGCGCGCGGCGCAGGTTCTGCTCCATCAGGTCGCCCAGCACGAAGCCCAGGATCAAGGGCGCCATCGGCACGCCCTGCTTGCGCAACAGGTAGGCCGCGAAGCCGAGCCCCACCATGAGCATCAGGTCGAAGGTGGTGGCGTGCACCGCGTACACCCCCACGCTGCTGACGGCCAGGATGGACGGCACCAGGAACCAGTTGGGCACGCTGAGGATGCGGGTGAAGAAGCCCACCATGGGGATGTTCATCACCAGCAACATCACATTGGCCAGGAACAGCGAGGCGATCAGCCCCCACACCAGCGTGGGCTGCTGCGTGAACAGCGCCGGGCCCGGCGTGATGTTGTAGAGCGAGAGCGCGCCCATCATCACGGCCGTGGTGCCAGAGCCGGGGATGCCCAGCGTGAGCATGGGCACGAAGGAGCCGGTGGCGGCGGAGTTGTTGGCCGCCTCGGGCGCGGCCACGCCACGGATGTCGCCCTGGCCGAAGGTGCCCTCCTTGTCGGTCAGCCGTTTCTCCATCGAATAAGCCATGGCGCTGGCGATGGTGGCGCCCGCACCGGGCAGCACGCCCACCACGAAGCCCAGCACGCTGGAGCGGACCGTGCCCCACCAGGTGGCCGCCATCTCGCGCAGGTTGAACAGCATGCGGCCGGTCTGGGTGATGACACCCGTGCTGCTGTGGTGCTCCTGCAGCATGAGCAGGATCTCGCTGATGGAGAACACCCCGATCACGACCACGACGAACTGGATGCCGTCGGAGAGGTGGATGTCGCCACCCGTGAAGCGGTACACGCCGGAGTTCGAGTCCAGCCCCACGCAGGACATGGCCAGGCCGATCATCGCGGCCACGCCGGCCTTCACGGGCGCATCGCCCATCAGCCCCGCGATGCAGGCGAACGCGAAACACATGAGCGCGAAATACTCCGCCGGGCCGAACGACAGCGCCCACTGCGCCAGCAGCGGCGCCAGCAGCACGATGCCCACCGTGGCCAGCAAGGAGCCCACGAACGAGCTCCAGGCCGAGATCGACAGCGCCACGCCACCCAAACCCTGGCGCGCCATCGGGTAGCCATCGAGCGCCGTCATGATGGCGCCCGCGTCGCCCGGCACGTTGAGCAGGATGGAGGAAATGCGCCCGCCGTACTCGCAGCCGATGTAGACCGCCGCCAGCAGGATCAGCGAGGTCTCGGGCGGCAGCTTCATCGCGAAGGCCAGCGGCATGAGGATGGCCACGCCGTTGATGGGCCCCAGGCCGGGCAACAGCCCGACGATGGTGCCGATGAACGAACCCAGCGCGGCGATGACCAGGTTGACGGGGCTGAACGCCACGCCGAAACCTTCCATCAGGTGTTTGAGCACATCCATCTCACAGACCTCCCAGCCACGCGGCCAGCGGGCCGACGGGCAGCACCACGTCGAGCACCTTGTCGAACAACAGGTACAGCACCAGCCCCAGCGCCGCACCGCCCGCCAGCGCCTTGCGCCAGCTGCCGCCAAACGCCATGCCCACCGGCACCGTCATGAGCGCCGTGGCCAGCGCGAAACCCAGCGCCTGGAACAGCGCGGCATACGCCAGGATCGCGCCCGCGCACCACAGCGTGGGCACCCAGGGCACGCCCTTGAAGGTCTCCGCCCCCTGCGTGGGGCGGAACATCAGCCACAGCCCCGACAGACCCAGCCCCACGGCCAGCAGCAAGGGGAAGGCGCGCGGGCCCAAAGGCTCGTAGGAAAAAGCGGCGGTGTAGTCGTGCGCCGCCGCGGCCATGGCCACGGACGCGAGGGCACACGCCGCGCCAAGTGCTCGATCGCTCATGGCCTTACTTGGCGGGCGTGGTGGCCAGCCCGAACTCGTCGGCGAGCTTGCGGTAGCCCGCCACCTGCTTCTTCACATACGCGTCCAGCTCGGCCCCCGTCATCGCAAGCGGGAACAGGCCGCGCTCCGCGCGCATCGCGTTGTAGGCCGGCGTGGCCATCATCTTGTTGAAGGTGTCGACCCAGACCTTGTAGTCCGCATCGCTGACCTTGGGGCCCAGGTAGAAGCCGCGGATGATGGGCCACTGCACGTCGAAACCCTGCTCGGTCGCGGTGGGGATGTTGGCCATGTCGCCGCTCAGGCGCTTGTCGTGCATCACCGCGAGGATGCGCACCTTGGCGCCCGCCTTGATCTGCTGCTGGGCCTCGGCCGCGTCGCCCGTGAACACGTGGATGTGGCCGCCCTGCAAGGCCGTGAGCGCCTCGCCGCCGCCTTCGAACGCCACATAGCGCATGGACTTGGGGTTGACGCCACCGGCGCGCGCGGTCAGCGCGGCCTTCATCCAGTCCTGGCTGCCCACCGTGCCGCCCGCGCCCAGCACCACCTTGGTGGGGTCGGCCTTCATCGCGGCCATCACGTCCTTCAGGGATTTGAACGGCGACCCTTCGGCCACCACCACCGCGCCGTAGTCCGTGCCGATGGCGGAGAGCCAGCGCACGTCGTTCTCGGTGTAGCGGCCGAACTTGCCTTGCGCCAGGTTCAGCAGCGAGCCCCCCGAGAAGGCGATGATGGTGTTGGCGCTGTCGGGGCGCTGGGCGATCACGGTGTTGTAGGCCACGGCGCCGATGCCGCCGGGCATGTAGGTCACGCGCATCGGGTCGGCGATGAACTTGCCGTCCACCAGCGTGCTCTGCACCAGCTTGCAGGTCAGGTCAAAACCGCCGCCGGGTTTGGCGGGCGCGATGCACTCGGTTTTCTCCAGGGCGCCGGCCGCGTGCGCCGACAGGGCGCCCATCGCGAAGGCGGTCATCGCCAGAAGAAGGCGGGTGGGAAATTTCATGACAGGGTCTCCTCGGTAAGGCGGTTCGATGGCTGAATGCCCGCGCAATCTCGGCGTGGCAGGCCACTGTAAAAAATGCGCACTTTCAAGACGCTTTCAGCGCGAGCACGAATCCCCGAGGGTTAACCCGCAAACCCGGCGGGCAAGGCCAGCACCACCACCAGCCCACGCCCATCGGGCCCGGGCCGCACCTGCATCGAGCCCCCATGCCGCAGCGCCACCGAGCGCACGATGGACAAACCCAGCCCCGAGCCCGGCAGCTGCCGGCCACCGCCGCCCCGGAAAAACCGCTCCCCGGCGTGCTGCAGCTCCTCCGCCGGCATGCCCGGCCCGTCGTCCACCACGCTGAAACACACCTGCCCGCCCTCGCCGCCCAGGAACAGCGTGACGCGGCTGCCCTCGCCCCCGTGGCGGATCGCGTTGTGCAACAGGTTCGACAAAGCCTCGTTCAACAGCGCCGGCTCCCCCTGGAACGGCAGCGAGGCCATGGGCGCGTGCAGGCCCAGGTCCACCCCCTGCTGCCGCGCCACCGGCCACCAGCGGCGCATCAGGTCTTCGGCCATCACCACCGCGTCCAGCGCCTCGGGCGCGGGCGGCGCGCTGTCGGCCTTGGCCATCGCCAGCATCTGGTTGGTCTGGCGGATGGTCTCGTCCAGCTGCGAGCGGATGTCGTCCACCACCGTGCGCAGCGCGGCCGGGTCGTCTTCGCGCAGCGCATAGGCCACCTGCGTGGACAGCGTGGTCAGCGGCGTGCGCAGCTGGTGCGAAGCGTCGTCCACGAAACGCCGCTGCTGCTCGCTCTGCGCGCGGTTGCGCTCCACGTGGTGGTTGATCGCGCCCACCAGCGGCAACAGCTCGGCCGGCACGTCGTCGCTCGCGATCGGCGTGAGGTCTTGCGGCGAGCGCGACTCCACGTCCTGCCGCAGGCGTGCCAGCGGCTGCAAGGCCCAGGCGATGGTGAGGCCGAACAAGGCGCTCGCCACCACCACCAGGAAAAAATCGCGCGCCACCGACTGCATCACCAGCGCGTCCTGAAAATCGTTGCGCGCCTCCAGCGTCTCGGCCACCTGGATCACCACGCGCTGCGAGCCCGCCTCGCCCGTGAGCGGCGGCGACAGCTCGCGCGCGTAGCTGCCCACGCGCACCGCCTCGCCGAAATACTCACCGTCGTAGAACTGGGGCACGCCGGTTTTCAAAGGCTGGGGCGGCGCGGGCAGCCCCGGGCTGCCGATCTCCACCAGGCCATCTTCCGAGGCCACGCGGTAATACACCTTGCCGTTGGCCGTCAGCTCGAAGAACTCCAGCATGCGGTACGGCAGCTCCACGCCCAGCCCGCCGCTGGCCGTGGAAATGCTCGAGTCGATCGACTTCACCGCGCCCAGCAACGAGCGGTCGTACGCCGCGTCCGCCGCGTCGCTGGCCGTGCGCCAAGCCAGCCACAGCTCGGCAGAGAACACCAGCAACATGCCCGGGATCAGCACCACCAGCAGCGCCCGCCGGATGCTCGACCGCAGCCAGCGCCGGGGCGGCTTCATGGCGCGCATTCCAGCAGGTAGCCCATGCCGCGCAGCGTGGTGATGCGCACCGGCGAAGCCTCCAGCCGCTTGCGCAGGCGGTGCACCAGCACCTCGATCGCCTCGGGGTGCACGTCGCTCTCGTCGGAAAACACGCGCTCCACCAGCTCGCGCTTGGACAGCGGCTCGCCGCTGTGCTGGATCAGCGCGCGCATCACCGCGTGCTCGCGCGGCGTGAAGGTCAACACCTCCTGCTGCAGGCGGAACTGCCGGCTCGCGCTGTCGTAGCTCAAGGGGCCGCACGCGAAGCGCGCGTGGTCCACCCCGTGCGAACGCCGGATCAGCGCCGTCAACCGGGCTTCCAGCTCCGCGAGTTCAAAAGGCTTGGCCAGGAAATCGTCGGCCCCGCCGTGCAGGCAGCTCACGCGCTCCATCAAGGAATCGCGCGCCGTGAGGATCAGCACGGGCAGGCGCTGGTCCGCCTCGCGCAGATCGGCCAGCACGTCGTGGCCCTCGACCCCGGGCAGGCCCAGGTCCAGGATCAGCGCGTCGTAGCGCGTGGCCTTGAGGCTGCGGCGGACCAGGCGGCCGTCGTTCACCCAGTCGATCAGGAAACCGTTCTGCGCCAAGGCCTTGGTGAGCCAGTTGCCGAGATCGGCATCGTCTTCGGCGAGCAGTATCCGCATGGTGAGGTGTCTCCTGAATGCGGAGCAGAGGATACCCGCAGGCCGCAGCGCCGGGCCGCCGATCAGATCTCCAGGCTCGTCACCTTGTCCGCGCAGTCGTACAGCGCGTCGACGGTGAGCGACAGCACCTTGAGCTGGCGCCGCATCTCGTCGTTGAGCGTTTGCTTGAGCACGGCGCGCTGCACGTCTGGCGGCGCGGCGTTCTGAACACCTCGCTTCACCGGCTCCACGAGCGGGTCTTCCAGCGAAGCGCGCGTGTCCATGAGCAGCGACAGCTGCCCCACCTGTTCGTTGGTCTGGACGACGAGGGCGAGGAGATGGGTGAAGAGTTGCTCGGCTTGGGCGCGAGCGGATGGGCGGAGAGTGGTTTTGGGTTTGGCCATGGTTTGGCTTCCTGCGGTCTGTTGATGACAACCGCAACCCTTCATTTGTGACGAGGGCTGCGGCTCGACGCAGCGATTTTTTTCTTGGCTTCCCGACCAAGCCACGCCTGTTTTGGCGCGACGGCGGAGTATAGCCACACAAATAACCCAAAAGAATTCAAATCAGCCATAAGCCAATCCGCTTGCGTGCGAACAAAGGGATCAGGGCAATGCAGCAGTCATCTGGTCCTGTCCGCAGCCACGACCGAGATCCTCGACGCTGATTTGGCCAAAGCACGTAGTTTGCTGTACAGCAAATCAATAAAAACCGCTAAACTCTTGCCAATTTCCTTTGATTTGCTGTACAGCAAACAATTATGCCTTCTCCTTCCACCCCCAACGAGCCTCTTGTCGATCAGTTCGTCCAGGCTTTCGAAGACGCCAGCAAGGCCCGCGTCTCGCACGCGCGCCAGTTCGACGTCCCCTTTGAGCGAACTGGGGGAGCGCGGCGCCTCGACCTTCTGCTGCGTGTGGACAGTCCTCACGAAGACCTCTACCTCGCCGTGGAGATGATTCGCGAGGGCTATCCACGGGACGTGCGCAACGCGGTATGGCAGCTGGAAGAGTACCGGCTGGCCAGCCCTCACGGGTCGCAGGTCGTTCCCGTCGTGCTGGCCGAGCACCTCAGCACAGGAGCACGAGAAAGTCTGCGCGAGCGCAACGTCGCCTACTTCGATACCAGCGGGAGCCTCTACCTGAACCACGGGCAGTGGCTGATCCACATCGAACGCGCTGGCAAGCCAGCACCGCCACGGCGAGCAAGCTCACTATTCACTGGTGCACGCGAGCAGGTGGTGCATGCCCTGCTCCAGTCGAAGCAGGCTTGGGTACGTGGCCAAGAGGTGGCCAAGTCCGCCGAGACCTCGACCTACACGGTCTCACTGACCATGCAGGAGTTGGAGCGCCTGGAGTGGGTGGAGTCGCAAGGCATCGGCCGGAACCTCCGCCGGCGCCTTGCGCAGCCCGGCAAGCTCCTGGACGCCTGGAGCGAGGCATGGCGCAAGCGCAAAGAGTCGCGGACTCGCTGGTACATGTACACGCACAACCCCGACAACTTGCTTCTGGCCATCACCAACAAACTGCATCGCACCCAGCTCTCGGGGTGGGCGTTCACTGGAACGGCAGCCGCCAACGTGCTCGCCCCGCTGCTCACCAGCGTCGACACGGCCGAGCTGATCGTCCCGCTGGGCCATGCCGAACGCTACGCAGACACCTTGGAACTGAAGCAGGCGGACAAGGGCTCGAACATCGTCCTCGTCGAGCGCAGCGGGGCGAGCCTTCTTTTCTGCCAGGAGCATCCTGAGTTCCCTTCCTGTTTCGCCAGTCCATTTATCCAGTACCTCGATTTGCTGGACGGCCGCGGCCGAAACAAGGAGCTGGCCGCTCATGTCCGCGAATTCATCCTGAAGATCTGATCCATGGTCGCAACAAAACCAAAAACCGCCGAAGGGTATGACGCCGATCGCACCCTCGCCTGCGAGCGTGCGCTTGTTACCCTACTGCGAGGATTCGGCACTCTCAAGCACACCTTGCGGCTGGTCGGCGGGTTGGTGCCGCGCTATCTGACGCCGGAGAAGCCACCCGACGTGCCCCCGCATGCAGGTACGACGGACGTGGACATCGTGTTGAACCTTCAGGTCCTGACTGATGACGAGGCCTATAGGTCACTCGCAAAGCAATTAAAGGGCCGCGGATTCACGAGATACGTGAACGAAGAAGGCAAGGCCAGCAGTTGGCGCTGGCAACGACAGGTGTCAGAACACGAATACGTTCTGGTCGAATTCCTGCGAGATGCGGATGAGAACCTGCCCAGAGGCAAGGTGGCCGCTGTAGATGGCGAAGACATCTCGGCACTCGCGATCAAGCACGCCGGTATCGTGTTCGATTGGTTCGCCGAAAAGGAAATCACGGCCGAACTTCTCGACGGCGGCGGCAAGGCCACCGAGACAGTGCGCTTTGCTGACGTCACCGCATTTCTGGTGCTTAAGTCGCTGGCGTTCGACGACAGAGCGGAGAACAAAGATGCCGCCGACCTGATCCACGTCATGAGCTACGCTGGTGCCCTTGAGTGGGTCGCCCAACAGTTCATCGACAAGCGGAAGGCGGGCCAACACCTGGAAGCAATCGACAGCGCGCTGGACGCGCTTCGGCGGCGCTTCTGTGACGGCGAAGATGTCGAAGGCCACGAGCGAGACGGGCCGGTGGCATGTGCGACCTTCATGCACGGCACAGATGCAGGTGCAGAGACAAGCGATCGGCGCATCCGCGAACAGCGCCATGTTTCAGGCAAGGTGACGGAGTTCTTGCGCCTCGTCGAGGCATCCGGGGCCGTCGCCGCAGCGGCGGATATCAGAACGGATAGTGCCTAGGCGTCGTCTGCAACGTGATCCACCGCAGCTCGGTGAATTCGTTGATCCCCGCCTTGCCGCCAAAGCGCCCGATGCCCGAGCCCTTCACGCCGCCGAAGGGCATCTGCGCCTCGTCGTGCACGGTGGGGCCGTTCACGTGGCAGATGCCGGAATCGATCTTGCGCGCCACGTTGAAGGCGCGCGCGATGTCGCCGCCGAACACGGCGGATGACAGGCCGTACTCGTTGTCGTTGGCGCAGGCAATGGCTTCTTCCACGCCGTTCACGCGCACCACGCATTTCACGGGGCCGAACGTTTCCTCGTGGTAGATGCGCATGGCGGGCGTGACGTGGTCGAGCACGGTGGCGGGCATGAGGGTGCTGTCGGCCTTGCCGCCGCAGAGCAGCTTGGCGCCTTTGGCGATGGCGTCGTCGATGAGGGCGTTGCAGTGGTCCACCGTGCCCTGACCGATGACGGAGCCGAGCACCACGGGCTCGGGCTTGCGCGGGTCGCCCAGCGGCAGGGCCTTGGCCTTGTCGCTGAATTTCTTCACGAATTCGTCGGCGATCTTCTGGTCCACGATGAGGCGCTCGGTGCTCATGCAGATCTGGCCGCTGTTGGCGAAACAGCCGAAGGCCGCGCCGTTGACGGCGTCTTCGATGTTGGCATCGTCCAGGATGACCATGGGTGCCTTGCCGCCGAGTTCGAGCACCACGGGCTTGAGGTATTTCGCGCAGGTCATGGCGATGATCTTGCCGACCTTGGTGGAGCCGGTGAAGTTCACGCGGCGCACGGCGGGGTGGGCCACCATGGCTTCGACCACGGCGCCGGCATCGGCCGGGGCGTTGGTGATGTAGTTCACCACGCCGGGGGGGAAGCCCGCGTCCTGGAAGGATTCGACGATGAGCTGGTGGGTGCGCGGGCAGTTTTCGCTGCCTTTGAAGATGACGGTGTTGCCGCAGGCCAAAGGCACGCAGATGGCGCGCACGCCGAGGATGATGGGCGCGTTCCACGGGGCGATGCCGAGCACCACGCCGGCGGGCTGGCGCACGCCCATGGCGAGCGAGCCGGGCACGTCGGACGGAATGACCTCGCCGGCCACTTGCGTGGTGAGGGACGCGGCCTCGCGGATCATGCTGGCGGCGAGCATGTTGTTGAAGCCGGCCCACATGCCGGTGGCGCCGGTTTCGGCGGCCACGGCTTCGATGAACTGGGGCAGCTTGGCTTCGAGCGCGTCGGCGGCCTTGAGCAGCAGGGCGCGGCGCTCGTTGGGGCCGGTTTCGCTCCAGGTCTTGAAGGCTTCGGCGGCGGCTTCCACGGCCATCACGGCGTCGGCCGGGCTGGCGGCGGGGGCGCGGG